>JAFYWE010000132.1 GCA_017558165.1 Bacteroidaceae bacterium | reverse complement strand
AGACAAAAATACGCAAACAGGGAAATTTTTCTGCAATTATTTTAACGCTCTTAAAGAAGAAAAAAAGAGTCTTTAAAGCCATCAAAGACTTTAAAGACCCTTATGATCCAAATTACTGGTGTGACAGGTAACGCTCAGCCTCCATAGCCGCACGGCAGCCGCTGGCAGCCGCGTTGATCGCCTGACGGTAGTGTGGGTCGGCAACGTCACCGGCAACGAAGACACCGGGAACGACGGTCTTCACACCGCTTGAATCGGCCGAAACGAAGTAACCGGTCTCATCGGTCTTCAAGTACTTCTTGAACACATCAGAGTTAGGCTTGTGACCGATTGCAAGGAAGAAACCGTCAATTGCAATATCATAGCGCTTCTCATCGGCCTCACCCATACGGTATACCACATGTGCACCCTCTACACCGTTCTCACCGAAGAGGCCCTCGGTATTGTGCTCGAACAACACCTCAATCTTAGGATTGCTGAGAGTACGGTCCTGCATTGCCTTTGAAGCACGCAGATAAGGCTTGCGCACGATAAGGTATACCTTAGCCGCCAGAGATGCCAGGTAGTTTGCCTCCTCGCAGGCAGTGTCACCACCACCCACAACAGCAACAACCTTCTTGCGATAGAAGAAACCGTCACATGTAGCACATGCGCTCACGCCCATACCCTGATACTTGATCTCATCGGGCAAGCCAAGATATTTTGCCGCAGCACCTGTAGCAACGATCACAGTCTCGGCCTCAATTACATTGCCGTCATCAAGGGTCACCTTGTATGGCTGCGCCTCGAAATCAACGTCAACAACACTGCCTGAGCGCACATCGGCACCCACATTGATAGCCTGCTGACGCATGTTGTCCATAAGCTCAGGACCTGTTATACCCTGGGGAAAGCCAGGAAAGTTCTCGATCACAGTTGTCTGTGTCAACTGTCCACCCGGTTGCATACCTTCAATGAGCACTGGCGAGAGATTCGCACGTGATGCATAAATAGCGGCTGTATAGCCCGCTGGGCCTGAACCGATAACCAAACATTTTGTCTTGTTCATAATCTTATATTTTTAAATCCATTATCTCATATCAATAATCTCCGCAGTACTGAACTCGTCTACCGGACAAACATACTCACCGGCACCGAAACTGCACTTTGCCACATAGTTGTTAAGGAACACCTCAATCCTACCCTGGGCCGGCATGTAGATAAAGAGACTCTGCAGGCGCGCGCTCTTCTTATCCATCAACAGCTCCAGACGGCCAACCTCGGCATCGACATCCATAGCCGTCATTACCACAAGCGCCGAAGCACCTTTATCCTCAAAAGAGACCTTATAGTTCTCCCTGTACTTCTCCATTATATAAAGAGGTGAAAGATTCTGCGCCTCCTCGGAATCGGCAGGCGTGATATACACCTCATCAATATCCCTCATATAACTCCACTGCACCTTACCGTCACACCACACCTTCATATCCTCCATAATCAGCGAATAGCGCTCGTTATCGAGTTTCATGGTACCCTTGTCACTGTACACTACCTCGCCGTCATCATCATACACGGTATAGCCATAGTCCATCTGCACTGCAGCATCGGACCTTATCGCAGCCACCGCCTTGTCAAGCAACGCCACGGCTTTATCCTGCGCTACAGCACAAAGCGGAAGGAGCATCAAAAACAGGAACAATATTCTTTTCATCATTCTATCCTTTAACATATTACATAAGGCTCTTCAAACGGAAGGCAAGATCCGCCTCGTCGGCACAGAGCACCTGCCGTGGCTTACTACCCTCCTGCTCACCCACAATACCGGTCTGACACAACTGGTCCATGATACGGCCCGCACGGTTGAAACCGATCTCGAGCTTACGCTGTATGAGGGAGGTAGAACCGGACTGCGCAAGCACCACGATGCGCGCCGCCTCGGCAAACAACGGGTCGAGTTTGTCGGAGCTGATATCACCACGCGCACTACCGCCGTCCATACCGCCATCAAAGGTTTCATCAGGCTCGGGCAGGATGTACGCCTGCTGGTATCCCTGCTGCTTGGAAATGTGGGCACACACACGCTCGACCTCCTTTGTCTCAACAAGTGCACATTGTACACGCACAGGGTCGTTACCGGCAAGAAAGAGCATATCACCCCTACCCTGCAACTGGTTCGCACCCGAACGGTCGAGGATGGTACGCGAGTCGATTGCCGATATAACACGGAACGCCATGCGGGCAGGGAAGTTCGCCTTTATGGTACCGGTAATGATATTCGTGGTCGGACGCTGGGTTGCAATAATCATATGTATACCCACCGCACGCGCCTTCTGGGCAATGCGGGCAATAGGCTGCTCCACCTCACGTCCCGCAGTCATCATAAGATCACCGTACTCATCGATAATCACCACGATATATGGCATGAAACGGTGCCCCTTGGTTGGCAACAACTCCTTATTAAGGAATTTCTCGTTATACTCCTTTACCGAACGCACCGATGCCAGCTGCAACAACTTATAGCGGTTATCCATCTCCACGCAGAGAGACTTGAGCGTACGCACCACCTTGTTGACATCAGTAATGATTGGCTCATCCTCACCGTCAAGTTTCGCAAGGAAGTGCTTCTCGAGCACGCCATAGAGGCTGAGCTCCACCATCTTGGGGTCAACCATCACGAACTTGAGGTATGCCGGGTGCATCTTGTAAAGTAACGATGTAATGATTGCATTGAGACCCACAGACTTACCCATACCCGTGGCACCCGCGACAAGCAAGTGCGGCATCTTGGCCATGTCAACCATATAAACCTCATTAGAGATAGTCTTTCCCAACGCAAGTGGCAATGCCATGTCGGTCTCCTTGTACTTGCGGCTATTCAGCAATGAAGCCATGGGGACAATCTGCTTGTGGGCATTAGGCACCTCGATTCCAATGGTACCCTTACCCGGAATCGGTGCCACGATACGGATACAGAGCGCCGAGAGGCTCATAGCGATATCATCCTCAAGGTTACGTATCTTCGAGATTCGGATACCGGGAGCCGGGGTAATCTCATACAAGGTGATTGTAGGACCCACAGTCGCCTTGATAGAGCTTATCTCAATTCCGAAATTCTTGAGAACCTCAACAATCCTGTTCGCGTTCTTTGCCTGCTCGTCACGGTCAATAGCCTGAGTAGTCTGCTCATACTCATCGAGCAGATCAAGTGTAGGTGGCTTGTAATAGCTGAGCTCATCCTTTGGATTAATGGGGCGCAACATATCACCGCCGGTATCCTCATCACCCTCGGCCTTCTCGACCTCCATCGAGAGTTCCTCATCCGCAGTCCGGATTGTCTCGGCCTCAACCCTTCTCGACAACTCGTCAAATCTTGCGGCAAGTTCATCCTCATCCACCTCAGCCGGTTCTTCAGACAGTTCTATAATCACACCAGAGTCGGCAACTTCCTCCTCAGGACCCTCTTCATCACAATCATCAACGGTATCATCTGACTCATCAGCACCATCCACCTCATCAGTACCGACAACAGCGACCGGCTCAACGCCGTAATCTTCGGCATCAAGTTCATCAGTAGCCTCCGAGTCGTCATCAGACGCCGCACCGCCCCTGCTCAACGGACCTCTCTCAATAGTGAGTTTCTTCTGCAACCAAGGAATGGTCTCTTTGGTTGCGTATATCATGAAGAACAGCAATATAAGCGCAAGCACAAGCACCACACCGACAATGCCGACATATTCACGTATGGACGTAAGGAGGAAAACACCATGCTTACCACCTGGAGAGACAAATCCAGAGCCGACACTCTCGCCAAAGACAAGCGAGAAGAAGAGCGAGAACCACACCAAAGCCGTAAGAAGCATTATGGTCCATCGGCGGGTCTTGAGTTCACCGATACGCATCAGCGCAATTGCCCACAGAACCATAAGTGGGAAAAAGAGCACGGCCGCCCAACCGAAGCATCCGTTCACAAGATAACTGGCAATGATAGCTCCACCACTACCCGAGGCATTGGCCGTCACGACATCACCACCCGACATGACAGACTCCACCGCTGTCTGGTCAGCCCCGCCTACCGCGAAGAACGAGATGAAAGAGCTCAACAGGAAAATGGAAAAAGCCACAAGGAGTACTCCCAAGACGAACTGTGTCTTTGGGTTACAGAAAAAATCCCTGATGATGCCACAATTCCGTTTCACCTTGGAAAAGAAACCGGGCTCCACACTCTTGCTATTCTTATTTTTTGCCATATAGTATCAAATATCGTCAAAAGCATTAACACAAAAACCCATCACAGCACTTCCACAGGCTAATTTGGTCAAAAAGCGCGCATAATGAGGGAATTTACAAACGCGAAGATATAAAAAAAATGAATACCACAGGCCCGTTACTACGCCATTTTTTTGTAACTTCGCGGCAAATCACAAAAGCCTTGGAAAGATGAGCGAAAGAGAAGACATAGTATTTTCACGCAACACGGTCGAATTCGTGACAGTCGCCGCAGAGTTCTGCGCAGATGTTGAGCGCACCAACGAGCACTCAAGAAAGGATTTTATAGCAACATTGCTCAAACTACTCCCGTTGCTCTACCTCACGGCACTGATGCTGCCCGCCGACGAGCGCATAAACGACGATGATCTCGAGGACTTTGTTACCGAGGACAGTTACGAGGTGCTGCGTATGACAATCTTCGACCTGCTTACCGACAAGGACAGCTACCTTGACGTATTCGTGGCCGACATGAAGTACAGCGACACACCGGTAACGAAGAGTATATCAGAAGATATCGCGGACATATACCAGGACATCAAGAACTTCGTATGCCTGTTCCGCTTGGGCATCAATGAGACAATGCATGACGCCATCATTGAGTGCAAGGAACACTTCGCACAATACTGGGGACAGACACTGGTGAACACCATGCGAGCACTGCATGACGCAAGATACAACACGAACGACGACGAGACAGAGGAGGATAATGAGTAAATACAACGCACGCATAGAGAAAAGCGAGGTAAGCGTAATGCCGACCGTAGCCTTCGAGGGACGCATAATCACCATTGATACCGTCGCCGACACAGACAAGGCCGTACAGGCACTCTCGGGTGAGAAGTTCCTGGGCATCGACACCGAGACAAGACCCTCGTTCCGCAAAGGAGTACAATACGAGGTGTCGCTCATACAGTTGTCGACCCCAGACACCTGCTTTCTCATCAGACTGAACCGCGTAGGACTGCCCGACTCGCTCGTATCGTTGCTCGAGAACAAGAAGATAACAAAGATAGGCCTGTCACTGCACGACGACTACCAGGCACTGAGCCGCCGCCGCAAGTTCAAGGCCGGCGGGTTCCTCGACCTGCAAAAGCACGTCGGGGAGTTCGGCATTGAGGAGATGAGTCTGCAGAAGATATTCGCAATAGTGTTCGGCAAGCGCATATCAAAGAGCCAGCAGCTCACCAACTGGGAGAACGACGTGCTCACAGACAAGCAGAAGCTGTATGCCGCCACCGACGCCTGGGCATGCCTTGAGATATACAACCGATTAGAACAAACAAAATAAGCATAAAATGGAAAAAGCTGTCATTCTTAAGCGTGGCAAGGAAGAGTCACTGCGCCGCTACCACCCCTGGATATTCTCGGGAGCGATACAACGCATCGAAGGCAAGCCCGAGGAGGGCGATGTGGTAACCGTCTACACTAACGACCGCGAGTTCATAGCACGCGGACACGTGCAGGTAGGCAGCATTGCCGTGAGAGTACTCACCTTCAAGGACGAGCCCGTAGACCGCAAGTTCTGGGAGAGCCGCATAGCGACAGCGTATGACCTGCGCGAAAGGACCGGCATCTCATCACGCGAGGACAACAACACATACCGCCTTGTACACGGCGAGGGCGACAATCTCCCCGGCCTCATCATCGACATCTACGGCGACACAGCTGTAATGCAGGCGCACAGTGTAGGAATGCACGTAAACCGTCTTGACATTGCCGATGCCGTAAAGAGCATCATGGGCGACAAGATAAAGAACATCTACTACAAGTCGGACACCACCCTGCCCTACAAGGCCGACATCAACAAGGATAACGGCTACATCATGGGAGGCAATGCCGAAAGCATCTCTACCGAGTACGGCCTGAAGTTCCACATCGACTGGCTACGCGGCCAGAAGACCGGCTTCTTCGTAGACCAGCGCGAGAACCGCTCACTGCTTGAGAAGTACGCTAAGGGACGCAAGCTGCTCAACATGTTCTGCTACACAGGCGGTTTCTCAATCTACGCACTGCGCGGTGGTGCCGAGATAGTACACTCCGTGGATAGTTCATCAAAGGCCATTGACCTCACAAATGCCAACGCCGAGCTAAACTTCCCTGGCGACACACGCCACACAGCATATGCCGAGGACGCATTCGATTTCCTTGACCGCATGGGCAACAACTATAACCTTATCATCCTTGACCCGCCGGCATTTGCAAAGCACCGCGACAGCCTGCGCAATGCGCTCATAGGCTACCGCCGACTCAATGCCAAGGCAATTGAGAAGATACAGCCAGGTGGAATACTCTTCACCTTCTCATGCTCACAGGTAGTAAGCAAGGAAAACTTCCGTACAGCAGTGTTCACAGCAGCGGCAATGGCAAAGCGCAACGTACGCATCCTGCACCAGCTCACACAGCCGGCCGACCACCCGGTCAACATCTATCACCCCGAGGGCGAATACCTCAAGGGATTGGTATTATACGTGGAGTAAACAAGGACAAGCATCATACCGTCCCGCTGAGGGCGAATACCTCTAAGGATTGGTCTTATACATAGAGCAAAACCGCAAGAAGAGGCAATCATTAATTGGACAACATACAAAAGGCTGCATTACTGCAGCCTTTTGTCTTTCCATGTATTTTATGAAGCAATCCCGTATGATGCACAAGACATCAACACCCTTCTCCAATCAAAGCCAAGAATTCCTTGGCAGCCTTGCACCCGTTACGGGCCGATTTCCTGAACCACTCTTTCGCGACGTCCTTATTCTTTTTCACGCCCCGCCCGGATCCGAACATCAGACCCAAATAAAACTGAGCAATGCCATCACCCTGATTTGCAGCCATACGATACCATTTGACAGCCTCGGCATAATCACGCCCCACGCCCCTACCATGCTCGCAACAATAGCCAAGATCGCATTGGGCTATGGCACTACCCTGCTCAGCAGCCTTACGGAACCATTTTACAGCCTCTACATAACTCTGCTCCACGTCTTCACCAAGACAATAGCAACACCCTAAATCATATTGAGCATTCACGTCACCTTGCGCGGCCGCTCTACGGAACAGGCGTAACGCCTTTTCATAATCCCGGGTCACACCCTCGGCACCACCGCCAGGGACAGCAATCGTACCCTGCTTGGCGGCCTTGCGGAACCACCTGTACGCCTCGGCACAATTTTTGGTCACGCCTTCATATTCATAATAGCAACATCCCAAGTTGTACTGCGCGCTTGCATCGCCCTGCCTCGCAGCTTTGAGATACCATCTGACAGCCTCGCCGTAATTCCGCTTCACACCCTTACCCCAGCAATAACAATTGCCCAGGTTATATTGCGCATTCACATCACCACGCTCTGCTACCCTACGATACCACTTGACAGCCTCGACATAATCCCGCTCAGTGCCCTTACCCATATAACAACAGTTACCCAGGTTGTATTGGGCGTTTACATCACCCTGCTCTGCGGCCTTGCGGTACCATCTGACAGCCTCGGTACAATTCTGCTCCACACCTTCGCCCCAATAGTAGCAATCACCCAAGTTGCGCTGCGCCTCGGCATCACCTTGATCGGCAGCCTTACGATACCATTTGACAGCTTCGGCATAATCTTTTCTTTCATATGCCTCCAACCCCATATCACACCATGTTGAAGCCTGCGGCCCGACACCACTCCCTGCCGCCACAACCGACGGATGCCGCTTTACCTTTGTACCCAACAAGTTCAATATGTCATCCACCAGGACAGTCTCTATCGGGTGCGATTCGATAGTACGCCAATTTATACTGCTGAATATGAAACGTAATGCAGTAGGCATGGTACTGCCGTCTATTATATAAGGGAGTATCGCATTCTTTGACTTCTCGTTAAAGGCAAAAGTCAGCTCGGCATTCGTGAATTTTGATTCATAGGAATTACAGCTTGCTAAAAAGAGGACAACCTTGCACCCGAGAATTGCGTCAGCAAGGATCGCCGGGAACTCAAAACCACCACCAATATCCTGGCGGTCGATGAAATATGATATGCCGGCCTTGTCAAAGGCTTCACATATACGGTTGGCCACATCTGTATCCTTGCGGGAATAACTTATAAAAATATCGTAACTCATCGGTGCGTGGTTTTCACTGCAGACCCATCGCCAAAGCATAAGTCATTGCAACTTTCTACAAAGATAACCGAAGGCGAGCGAAGAGAAAAACAAATTCACTTGATTTTATCTTCTGAGCCGCAATTTATCTTATTTACATCTATAAGACATACAAAAGCAACCACAGCATTCAGCCAAGTCGCCAACAAGACAATAGCGTAACAACACGGACACAACGGTATTTTAAAAAATAACAGGCAAACATTTTGCCATAAAGTTTTTTTTTACTACTTTTGCACCCTGAAAAGCCATTACACTACATTTGTTACCAGCAAATAAAAATTAAAAACAGATACGATAATGAAAAAAGATCTTCATCCAGCATCATATCGCCCAGTTGTCTTCAAGGACATGTCAAATGGCGATTGCTTCCTTTCACAGTCAACTTGCAACACTAAGGAGACTATCGAGTTCGAGGGCGAGACTTACCCATTGGTAAAGCTTGAGATTTCTAACACATCTCACCCATTCTACACAGGTAAGGCTAAGCTTGTCGATACTGCAGGTCGCGTTGACAAGTTCATGAGCCGTTACAGCAAGACTTTGAAGAAGTAAGCAGGTAACAAAAGAGAACATAATATAAGGTGCATACCACGGCATGCACCTTATATTTTTATATCCATACAAAGCTGGACAAAAAGAGGAGATCGACACAAGCGCAACCCCCAACCTATTTGGGTTCTTACAGAAAACCACAGAATCCACGTACCACGCGTGACACAACCCGCACTACAGACAACACCATAGCCGACACGAAAAAAGATGTGCACGCGTAATTGCGCACACATCTTTTATCATTTTCTTTTTCTCAAAGCCTTTATAAGCTCCTGGCCTATTATACCATCAGGATAGAATCCATTGAACTCCTGAAAGTGTTTTACAGCCCTCACAAGGTCACCGTCATACAAGACTCCGCCACCCTTTGTGTAAATAATGCTATCCTCATCAAAGTAAAGCTTTTTTACCAAGATATCAGCTACATTCCTGACATCTCTGCCGGAATCGCCCTGCATTATGACACGCTCTCCCAAACGATAAGCCCGAGGCTCATACTTCACTGAATCCACCTTAGGAGAAGCCGCTTTCACTCTTTTAGCCGCCATATTACGCGGCTTTGCGGCGCTCGACCTTTTCTTTTCCGGCTCAAGCCTGCTCTTTCTTACCTGCAGGCTATCACCCGTAATCTTCTTATACTCAAGTGCGACACCATTACCCGATTTCTTACCGGGCACATACTGCGCCAGAACACCACTTGGTACAACAAGCAGAAAAAGGTACAGGAACAGAACTATCTTCTTACTTGCCATCAAGACACTTTTCGAACAACACAGGAACAGGAGTCTCGAAGCGCAGATGCTTACCTGTCACCGGATGGGTGAAGCAGAGCATATACGCATGGAGTCCCAGGCGACGCATAGGGTCAATCTCGCTACCGTACTTGAAGTCACCCACTACAGGATGGCCCATATCGGCCATGTGAACACGAATCTGGTTCTTGCGGCCAGTCTCAAGCTCACACTCTACAAGCGAATAGCCATTGGAAGCCTCCAACACATTATAATGAGTCACAGCAAATTTACCGCCATTGTCAACAGGACTTGAATGGGTTATGAATCGTTTGTCCTCGGTAAGCCATGATTGGATTCTTCCACGTGGCGACTCCAATTCACCCTCAACCAACGCAAGGTATCTACGGTCGGTCACAAGCTGCTGCCAGCCGTTGATGAGCGACTGCTGGGTCTGCACATCCTTCGCATAGACCATCAAACCCGAGGTGTCACGGTCAAGACGGTGCACCAGGTGCGAGGTATTACGACCACCACCCTTCTCCAGATAGTAGTTCAAAACAGTCTGCACTGTCTGCTGACGGGTATTGTTACTCATGGACAACAAACCCGGGCGCTTGTCTACAACCAACAGGTACGGATCCTCATAGACAATGTCAATATCATTGCTACGGAAAGACTTCTTATGCTTCGAGCGGTCGAGCTGCACCACCTGGCCAGCCTTGAGCTCAGCCAGCGGATGAGTGGTGATAGCGTTATTCACGAGCACCACCCTATTGCTTATCAAGGCCTTTGCTCGGTTACGGCTGATGCCGTGCATCTTCTCCATAATGAAATCAATAAGGATTGCATCGGCCAATACCTTAAAAGTCAGCAAATTCTTTATATTCTTACGCATAATATCGCATTTATTCGTTCATTAATTATCCCTACGCTCAAGCAGGACAACATTCTCCACATGGTGAGTATGCGGGAACATATCCACCGGCTGCACTGCCACAACCTTGTAGTCCACATCAAGCAACTGCAGGTCACGTGCCTGGGTTGCAGGATTACAGCTTACATAGACAATGCGCTTTGGAGCCGCGAACAGGATGGTGTCGACCACATCGGTATGCATACCGGCGCGTGGAGGGTCTGTGATTATCACATCGGGACGACCGTGCTCGTTGATGAAGTCACGGGTAAGGATATCCTTCATGTCGCCAGCAAAGAATGTCAGGTTACTGAAGCCATTGAGCTCGGCATTGACACGTGCATCAATTATGGCATCCTCGACATACTCGATACCCACAACCTTCTTTGCTCTTGACGCAACGAAATTGGCGATGGTACCGGTACCTGTATAAAGGTCATACACGACCTCATCACCCGTAAGTGCCGCAAAGTCACGTGCCACCTTATAAAGGTTATACGCCTGCTCGCTGTTTGTCTGGTAGAAAGACTTCGGACCCACCTTGAAGCGCAAGCCCTCCATCTCCTCGTAGATGACATCGGTACCCTTGTATGTAACAACCTCAAGATCACCGAATGTATCGTTGCACTTGTTGTTCACCACATACAGCAAAGATGTAACCTCTGGGAAGTTCTCCGCTACATATTGTAAAGTTTTTTCCAAGCAGACCTTATCACTGTCACTCTCTACGCGAGCCTGCAGAAGAAGCATCACCTCACCAGTCGTAGATGTACGCAACATCATACTGCGCAGCACACCCGAATGCGAGCGTAGGTCATAGAACGGAATGCCCTCATTGTTGGCAAACTCCCTTATTCCATTACGAAGGCGGTTGTTCAAGCCCTGCATGAGAGCACACTCCTGAATATCGAGCACCTTATCGAACGCACCCGGAATATGGAAACCAAGGGCGTTCATATTATCATACTTCACATCCTGCTCAACCTCTTCCCAAGTGAGCCAACGCTTGTTGCTGAATGTAAACTCCAGCTTGTTGCGGTACTCGCGGGTCTTCTCCGATCCAAGGATAGGCATGACCTCAGGGAGTTCTACCTTACCGATGCGGGTCAAGGCATCGACAACCTGCTGCTGCTTGTATTTGAGCTGGTGCTCATAGGCCAGACACTGCCACTTACAGCCACCGCACACACCATAGTGCTTGCAGAACGGCTCGCTTCGCTCGGCCGAATACTCATGGAACTTAACGGCCTCGGCCTCGGCATAACTATGTTTCTTACGTTTTACCTGAAGATCCACCACATCGCCGGGCACCACATAGGGCACGAACACAACAAGATCCTCTACCCTGGCGAGCGCCTTACCCTCGGCGGCCACACCGGTAATTTTCACCTCCTCGAACAACGGAAGCACTTTCTTTTTTCTTGCCATTATATAAAATTTTATTGCATCACACAACGAACACGACACTGCAAGCACAAAAGCCACAGACCGCGGCAATGCCACGAACAGCACGCACGCCCCCTTTTTGCAACAGATGTAAAGTATCGCAATCTATTAAAACAATGCGAATATACGCCGAAAATCCCGATAATACACGATTTTGGAGCAACAACTTATTTTTTTCATTTTATTATGTGATATTTTCTTGCAGAAATTTCGGGTTACAAACATTTTTCTTATATTTGCAAATTAGTTGGGAGCCTTAAAGAAAGGCGCTTGACACCCAGTTCAGTTAAAACAATTTTTTATTTATCAACAAACAATAAACTCAAACAATTATGGCAGACAAAAGAGTCTATACCTTTGGTAATGGTCTTGCTGAAGGTAACGCGTCAATGAGAAACTTGTTGGGAGGT
>JAFYWE010000131.1 GCA_017558165.1 Bacteroidaceae bacterium | reverse complement strand
CATTGCCGATTTGAAAAGGCCGATGAAAATGGTAAGATAAACCATGTGTTCTATGCCGATTTTCGTAAGGGAGCACCTGCGAAAGAGGATATCGAGGTTATTCCCTTGTTGGATCTCATTGACCCTCTGGGCGATTTGCTTGTGCGAATGGGTAAGGAGCCGGGGAAAGATGGACAGTGCCGCGTGAGAACGAAAGAGCTTAAATTCGCCATTGTTTCGCGATTTCCGACTCCGGGCATACAGTATTACCCAGTTCCTTACTATACCTCGATATTCAAGGGGCATTGGTATGATATCAAGCAACTCATCGGACTCGGTAAGAAAGCAAAGCTCAAGAACTCGACTTCTGTTAAGTACATTGTCGAGGTACATAATGACTATTGGAAACACATCTTTACCAATGAGGGAATAACGGGCCAAAAAGAGAAAGTAGAGCGTATCAAGAAAGAGAAAGAGAACATTGTCAACTTCGTAACTGGCATTGAGAACTCGGGCAAGGTCTGGATTTCGGGATATTATATCAATCCCGATGGCAGAGAGATTTCTATGGTGCGAATCAGTGTCGTTGATAAAGGCAAGGAGGGAGGCGATTGGGCAGAGGATATCGCTGAAGCAAACAATGTGATGTGTTACGCTTTCAATATCCACCCGAACCTTGTGGGTGCAACACCTGGCAAATCGCAGACAAACAACTCGGGTAGCGATAAGAGAGAACTCTTTACGCTTAAGCAGTCGCTCGAGGTGGCACCGCATGACATCCTTTGCAATGTCCACAATGTCGTAATTGAGTACAACGGTTGGGGTGACAAGGTTTATCCTGATGTCCCATTGATTATGCTTACTACTCTTGACAAGAAAAACGATGCGGTGAAGGTTTCAAGTAAAAACGGTACTCAAAAAGATCCTAACGATGAATAAGATTGATATCACAAAAGAGGTGTTCGAAAAATATTGTTACTCGGCCACCAACTGCAATAACTATGTTTATGAGGCGGTTGTTGCTCAATTAGAGTCTGTCCAGGAAACTTTGTTTAGCACTCTCGGCCTCGATGTTGTGGAGGATCCTTCTGCTATCGAAGAGAGACTTATCACGACTGCCATCTGCGTCAAGGCTTATGCTGACTCTATTCCGCACCTTGACCTCATTCTTACAGACTCTGGTTTCGGTGTCGTATCTACAGAGAACATCACTCCGGCAAGCTCGGAACGTGTCAATCGTTTGCAGAAGAAACTGCTTGACGTGTATGATGACTCTTTCGATATGTTATTGTCTCACTTGAGACGGCATAAGGAGTGGTATGATACTGTTATCGCAAAAGGATATTTCAGCACATTCTTCTGGTCTGGTGAATATTTTCGTCGCAAGGCTTTCCCTGAAATTTACCGCAGAGATTGTGCCAAGTATCAGCCTCTTGTCACAATGGCCGAGGCCAGGATTCGTGATGTCATCGGTGATGAACTGGTTGATGAATTGCTGACTTGTATCCGTCACAACGAAATTACTGCGCACCAGACTCAAGTTGTACAGCTCATCCATGGCATTATATCGGCAGAGATTAGTGATATGCACTCGGCCGATATCAATCCACTTGTGCAGACTTTGCTGAGGTTCCTTGATACGATGATTGATTCGTTCCCGACCTACAAGGCTTCTTCGGCGTACCAGGCACGAAAAAGCGAGAAATTCGAGAACAAAAAGGAAAACGGAGCTTACTTTTTTTTGTAATATGGGAAAGTATAAACACACTGTTATTGCTAATGGGAATACCCTGGACTTCAAATTCCCGAAGTCCTGGAAAGAACTCAATCAAAGACAGCTGAAGGCTGTGCTGGTTTTCTTGTCTGCTTATGATAAGACAACTGCACTTCTGCGTATCACTCTTTTCTTTGCCAATATGGCCATTGTTGAGAAAAGAGAGGGAACGGCTCTGTGTCGCGTTGTCACTGATAAAGGAATGATGAGTGTCAATCTCTCCTCTGAAGATCTTCTTGCTCTTACTGAATACTTGCAATGGGTGTTGGAGCCGGGTACACATCCGGTACTGCTTGATGAGCTTTACGACCGAAAGCCCATAGACAAGCTACTGCATGGTGTTCCGTTTGAAACTTACATCATGCTCGACAACTTCTATCAAGGATATTTGATGAGTAAGAATCCTTTGGCCGTGGTCGAAATGGCTAATCTTGTATATTCACGCCCTGTTGTCCGCAATGATTGGCCTGATGATGGGGAGTATTCAGTTCAACCGCGTATTGACAAGCTGAAACCTTATGAGTTCTTTTCGGTATTCCAGTGGTACACTCAGCTGAAGACGCATTTTTCAATGCAGTTCAGCAACTTCTTCAAGCGCACGGAGGGTGGAGGTTCGCAATCTGTTGTAGAGGCCATGAACGCCCAGATACGCGCATTGACAGGCGGTGATGTTACCAAGGAGAAAGAGATCCTCGCCATTGACACATGGAGAGCCTTGACTGAACTCGACGCCAAGGCACGCGAGGCCGAAGACTTTAAGCAATCAATGAAAAGATAATGGGAACAGTTTTCTTCAAAGCTCAAGAGTATTTTGAGCGTTTATGCAATGAGAATAAATTGGCTGTAGCCGAGGGATTCCATTTTACTACTTGCCCGGGCATTGAGAACTTGGAGGGTGTTATAAACGAGTCTCGCAAAGTGGCTAACTTCTTCGTGTTCGATGATACCACCGAGGGGCAAAACTTTCGTGGTAGTGGTGGCGGATATTTCCGCAAGCGTGTTTTCACAGTTTCGTTGCTTCGCCGTTATAGGATAAACGATATGGAGGACCGTGAGAAGCAGCTTGCCATCTGTCGCGAACTTTACACCCAAATTGTCTCTCGCCTTATCAAAGACAAAGCAGAATGTGGTGATTTAATTTATCTCAAGACCGACAGCATATTCTATCGGGAGTTCAATAAATATATGTTCAGCGGTTGCACCGGACTCTGCTTCATGCTCGAGTGCTCCGAACCCGAGAATCTTTGTTACAAAGCAGAACAATGGCAGATGAAGTAAAGAATCAAAAAGAATATATCAAAGCCTGGACGGATATGATGATTGATATTTGGCAAGAGAAGATTGCCAAGCATAACATTGTCCGTACCGGTTCTTTGATGAGCAGCTTCTCTGGAACTTCAACTGCAGACAGCACTCTTATCAAATGGGCCGGCTATGGTATATACCAGGCTTTCGGTACCGGACGTGGCTATACTCGGGGCAATGGTGGTGACCTCGAGTTCCTGGATCCTGAATACCGAAGAGAGAACAGGTTGGACAGACCGAGGAAGGTAGGCCCTGCCTGGGGAGGTTACAAGACAAGTGGTAAGCCTCGCAAACGCAGGAACTGGTATTCGCACAAACTTTATACCTCATTGGCTGTTTTCCGTAGGGCAATGACTGACATCTATGCTCATGAAGCGTTGAATACTATTGTCGAGGAACTGCGGAAATAGTGTCTTTTTACCTCCTTTTTGTGGTGGTTACTTTTGAAATACGTTTTTCAAAATATAATCACTTATGAGTAAATTAACAAACCTACTTCCTCTTGCAGCTACTGTGCGAGATGCAACAGAAGAGTATGAGAACTCTGCTTCGCGAATCGGTGGTTTGTTCGTGTCTATCCTTCAGGCACTGATAGACACGATGCCGGAGGCGATGATTGACGGCGCTACATTGAGCCATCAGGCTTCAGAGAGCACTTTCATCATTTCGATGAAGAAGAGGCTTGATGACGGCAGTGAAGTTCCGCTGAACATCACAATTCCTGCTGCATCGACAGCTAACGCGGGATTGCTTACTCCAGCTCTCTTGGCTGAGTTGAGAACAGCACTCAATTCTGCCGTGAACACGGCCAATACTGCACTGAACGGCGCGACATCGGCAAACAGTTCGATTGCCTCAATCAGCACTACTGTCACTACATTGCAGAACGGATTGACCTCTATCGAGACAAAGGTCCTGCAGAACATGGCAAACATCGATGGCCTCGCTCAAGAGGTTGCCGATTTCTACGGTCAAATCGGCAAGCCTTCAGGCATTGCTCCTCTTGACGCGATGGGCAAGGTGCCTGCAGCCAATCTCCCGGCATTCGTTGATGATGTCGTGGAGTTTGAGGGTGTCATCGCAGATGTAATTGTCGAGAACCGCGATTTGCCTGAGCTCGGTTCGGAGCTTGCCACTCCTGTTTACTTCAGCACTACACTGAACAGATTTATTGTCTACAACCCAGAGGACAAGTTGTACTACTGCAACTGGCCTGGTGATGGCGTGTTCCAGAGTAACTATATCCCATCTGCAGGTAAGGTGTTCCTCTGCATGGGCGACGGCAAGTGCTACCGTTGGAGTGGCTCGAGATTGGCCGCCATAGGCTCTGACCTCGCCCTTGGAGAGACAGCAAATACAGCTTTCCCTGGTAGTCGTGGCGTTGCACTCGAGCAACACGTCGATTCGCTACAGACAAGCTCACAGTTGCAGAATCTTACAGTGTGCAATGTCAATGCGTGGAGGAATGCTCCGACAACGATATATGACCTTGAGGCTGTTGTTTCTGCTCTTATAAATGCCGGCCGTCTTACAGCTGGTATGGTGGTTGTGTATCTCTCGGAGGATGGTTGGGTATCTAAGCAGTTCATCGGTGTGAACACCATTCAGTCATTCCAGAACCTTGATAACTGGAAGGACTTCGGCGGTTCATCAGTCGGCAACATCTACAATGTTACGACTGAAATGCCAATCAGCGGATACTATTCGCTTTGTGATACGGAGAATGTCGGCTCATCTGCAGTGCATCTTGCCTGGACAAAGAAAAAGGCCGCACTGGGCTTGATTCTCTCCTTCGAGATAGCAGCCGGAACGTGGAAGACATATCAGTTCGTGGGCAAGTCTCTTACCGAGGAGCAGTGGATTAACCCCGAGAACTGGAAGGACTTCGGTTCGTTGGCCGCGGGTTCGGAGCCGTTTATTATCATTGATAATCTCGTCGGAGCTCCTACATTCGGCAATTTCTACACTCTTGAGAGCGCCTTGACGGCTCTTTTGGCATACCAGAAAGAGAAAGGCCTTACATATGCCAAACCTGGTCTTGTTATCAGCTACAAGGTGGCCGAGAACAAGATGGAGACAAGGCAGTTCCAAGGATCGATTGCCGATTTCAGTGAGCCGGCTCTTTGGAGTGAGTTCGGTGGCGGTGGTTCAGAAATTGAACTTTCGGACACTCCCGAGGTGGGCACAGGCAAAGCCTTCTCAGCTGAAGGAGCACGTCATCACCTCCCTGCAAACCTTGTTGTTGATACCGAGACAGAGGGTGTTGTCAAGATATCAATGCAGAATGCTGACGGCGATACCGTCGGCGATGAGGTGCAGTTCCCCGTCGGCACTGGCACTGGTGGCGGTAGCGCAACCATCGTGGCCATCGCGTTCAAGAACTCTCCTCTCTATGGAGCTTATGGCGCGGATATTGCCACATCTGCGGCCATCCGTTCTGTATCATCGGCAACTGGAGTGGAAACGGAAAACAGCATTGAGCGTATTGAGCTTGTTGACCGTGACACAAACATCACTGTGTTCTCGCAGACCGTCAATCAGCAGAGCTCTGCAGATCTGAATGACTATAGTTTTCCTATCGATTTCACGCAGTTCTTCACTGCTGCAGGCTCGAAGAAATACCGCCTTGTTGCCTACGACGATACTGGGGCAAGCGGTAGTAAGAATATCACGGTGACGGCTGTCGATGTCACTTGTACCTCTGTGCAGGTTCTGCAGTATTCTGCCGACAATCCCATAACACCGACAACGGCAAGCGTGTCTGTACCTTTGTACAAGTTCGCCAACAATCAGAGCGATAAAGGTATATCAGCTCAGGTTGATATCAAGGTCGGCGGCGAATGGCAACCGCTTGCAACCGCTGTCGTGAACGATAGCTTTACACACTCTGTCACCATCCGCCCGACTGAACTTGGACTCACGCACGGCAGTTACCCGATTCGCGTGCAGGGTACTGATATCGCTTCAGGTACCAAGGGTAATACCATCTACTCGGCCATAATGGTCGTTGATGAGGACAATACTACACCTATTGTCTCTATCCGCTATGATGATGCTAATAAT
>JAFYWE010000130.1 GCA_017558165.1 Bacteroidaceae bacterium | reverse complement strand
GAAGCGGTGAGGGGTTTAACATAGGAGCACTATAGTCTTGTATTCTACATTAATTTTAAGTTTTGAGGTGAAATACAACTACTCAAGTCTCCCTCTGTTTATAGAGGGAGTACGGCTTTAGCCGGGAGGGAGTCCCCAAAAAGAGGAATATCCCGGGAACGGTTTGCCGTGTATGTGTTTAATACCATAATTGAAAATTCTGAAGGTTTGCAAATTTGGTCAATGGTTGTGTTGTTGCTCTATTTAATGGAATGTGGTGTAGCCTTGTGTGGCTTGAATTTTCGCGCTGTTTGCCTGAAACTGGCAATACAGCAACCTTGTCGGGCGTTTGTGGTTGTTCCTTTGCTGTCGAAAAAAACGAAAATCTATGGAACAGAATTTTAGACATTTGGACAATGGGGCGGTGCCTTACGGCAACGTGCCTGTTGAGCCTGCCGCCGCTACGGGTGGCATGGACGGTGGGGCTGTGCCGGCAGCCCAGTATGCGGGCCTGGAGAGTGGCCTGAAGGAGATCTTTGGTGAGGAGTTCGCGATTGCCGATGCCGAGTCGCAGAGGATGCTGCTCGATTACCTTGAGCGTGTCACCACGCAGAACGAGAAGCTGACGTCTATTCTTGAGCGTGACCCGCGACTGGCGCAGTTGTTCCTTGACCTGGTGAACGGCAAGCGTAATGCCCACAGTGCCGTGGCGCGTTACTATGGCCGCTCGCTTATGGAGCCCGAGGAGGGTACCCTGGAGTATGAGGAGATGATGAGTGCCGACGAGGAACGCCAGCAGGAGGCCGTGCGTCTTGCAAACGACCGCAAGGAGTATGAGGAGAACCTGAGTGTGAGCCTGCCGGTGATTGAGGGCTTCTGCCGCGAACATGGGTATGACCCCGAGGAGTTCATGGACAATGTGTGGGAGGAGATTGTATTCCCAATCATGTCGGGGCGTTATACCCGCGAGGTGTGCACGGCTCTTGACCACGCGCTGACCTATGAGAAGGATGTTGAGGATGCCTTTGCGGCGGGCGACATCAAGGGGCGCAACACCAACATACAGCGCATGAAGCAGGATTTCGGTGACGGGTTGCCCAAGGGGGTGTCGAGCGTGTCGCCGGTGGTTGAGCCAAAGCGCAAACGCAATTCCTTGATTGAGAAGGCTCTCAATGCATAATCTTTGAAACAATAAGGCTGTTGACCTAGAGGTGAACGTCATCCCGGTGCGCAGTGAAACTGGTTCGACAATGCTTGTAGCAATTAGTCACGCGTCGTGCAGACGTCGTTTGCACCGCGTGGAATGCGGGAAACAAGCATTGTCAAAGGATCTCTCACTACCGCGGAACAGGGATATCTCCCATCCGGTCGATATGACACCAACGCTGGGTATTATAGTTTTGGGTCAACATCTATATCATTACCAATCTTTTTATTAACCAATAAATGTTTTTTACTATGAAAAAAGTTGTTTTGTTCTTGAGGGAGAACCCTCTTTTTGTAGTCTTCGCCTTGGTGGCCGTGGCACTCTATTTCATTGACGACACGGCGTCGGCGGGTACATTGCTGGCGGCGGTGAATGCGGTGTCGGGCGGAACACCAAAACCATCGAGCGGCATCGGTGGCTTGCCTACACAGGGCATAGGCGAGGCTACCACTGTGTCCAATGCAAGCGAGCTTGGCAGTGACCTCATTGAGGCCGACGTCGATGACCAGATTATAGGCATCGCGAGTGACGAGAGTGTCATTGATACCATCAAGCGCAAGATCCGCCGTCAGGTGCGCGTGAACTCGTTCGAGGTCGACCACTATCTCATTGACGACAAGCGTTCGAAGGCGTACACTAATGCCGAGTACAGGGGTATCAACTCGACACGCGCCGAGATTCCTTTCTCTACAACCGGCGAGAGAAAGATTTTCCAGGAGTACTACACTGCCATCTGTAAGGGCGTGAACGGTTATGACCCTACAGGACAGATTGAGTTGCCTGGTGTTGACCTCATGCTTTTCTTCGTGAGCAAGAACAATACCACCGAGGCGCCTATCGCAATGGCGGTGAACGGCCCAAAGGTGAACGCCAGCGATGACTACTGCGTGGTGCCTACAATCCCTGCAGGTACCGAGATTATCCTGCTGTCATCGGCCGCGTACGAGACACAGAAGTTCATTGCACCTTCTACTATCGTTCCGGTGCCCGAGCGTATGTACTTGCAGAAACAGCTCTGCAACAGCATCGTGAGTGACTATTTCGCGGCACAGAAGAAGCGTATCCAGTTCAGCGAGTCGCAGATTGCCGAGGCTGTGTTGCGTCAGTTCCGCCTTGAGAGTTGCCGCACTGCGTGGGTGGGACAGCCCGGAAAGTTCAAGGTACAGGCGATGGACAACGCAATGGGCTATCAGTGGGACTATTTCTCAAAGGGTATCCGTTGGCAGTTCAAGCGCCAGTATGACCTCTCGTCAAGGATCACTTTCGCTGACTTGATTAATCTTTCAATGGTGAAGTTCACTGGATTTAACTGTACCAAGAGGGCTATATGGTTGCTGGGCAAGCAGTTGCTGAACGATATCCAGAAGATTGACCTCACCTTGCACAAGAACATCAGCGTGAAGGGTGACACCGTGTTCGGCATCGAGTGTACCAAGATCCACACCGTGTTCGGTGACATCGACCTCATCCACGATCCTACTCTCGATGCCCTTGGATATGCACACTGCGGCGGACTCATTGACGAGAACGGCCTTGTGCGCTACTACATGAAGAATGAGGATGCCAAGACCGAGAACGTTGACGGCGAGGAGGCAAAGCGCGAGGTGGTGATGACTATCGACTGTCTGTGTCTCAAGGGCTATTCACACATCTGGGTGAACGGCTCGGCTGCCGAGAGCGACATCCCTGGCGCATCGCATGTGACAAGTGCCGCGTCGTTGCCATCCAATCCGGAAATCAACGATGTTGTGGTGCTTACGGCCGATGTCAAGCACAATGTGAACGGCGTGGAGAAGCTCTGGTTCCCTGCCGGCAGTGTGGTGACATACAACGGCACAACATGGGTTGAGTACACAGGCGAGATCCTTGTGTGATAGAGTGACTTTTTTCCTGGGGTTGCCTTGCGGGGCATTGAATGCTCCACCGGGCAATCCTTTATTTTTTTGACAATTGATTTTACTATGAAAAAAAGAGTGACATACGAGATTCACGGGCAGATTGAGCGCAACAGCTACTTCAGGGTGGGCAAGGCGCTTGTAAGAATTGAATTCACTGGCGGTGCCATCAACTCCACAGGTGTCTATCCGGCACAGTATACAACCGACAACCCTCTCTTCCAGCGTGCCATTGAGAACAGCGACGCGTTCCGTAGCGGTGAGATAAAGCTGGGGCACGTAGAGACCTATGACGACGGTGCAGGGCAGGAGGGTGCCGATGCACAGGTTGTGGCAGACGGCACGGTAGCGGTGAGCGAGGTGACGAACATGCAGCAGGCACGTGCGGTGCTTATGGCCGAGCCTTATAACTGCCAGTTGGCGCAGTTGCAGAACAAGAGTGCCATCAAGGCGGTGGCGCAGGAGAAGGGTATCTCATTCCCTAACTGGCTATGATTGCTGCCGATGAACTTGTGAGGCGTGTGAGGCGTCTTGTGAACGAGGCCGAGGATGATGCCGCGCTTTCGCTGATATCCGAGGATACCCGTTCCATTGACGCGCACATAATGAGGCTGTTGCCACAGGCCGTGGCGCTTGCGCAAAGGAACAAGGGCGATGGTGTGGGGTGCGTGAACCCAAGGAGTATGGACCCGCAGGATGCTGTCATCACCGATAATGGTGATGGTGGCGGGGCGGTTGCCTTGCCTGCCGACTATGTGTCGCTTGTCTCCCTGCAGCTTGACGGGTGGCGCAGGCCTTGCGGCGAACTGTTCCCGGCGACCTCGGGCGAGGCTATTGCCCAGGCTGGCAGGTACACTCGCGCTGGGGTATGCCGCCCTGTGGCTGTAGAGGGTGTGGGTGCCGGGGGCGAGAGGGTGGCTTTGCTCTATCCATTACCCGGGGGCGCGACACTGAAGCATCTTGTGTATGAGGCCACGTTCGATGCCGCGCAGGGGCTTGCCGGTGGTACGGCGGTGCTTGAGGATGCGGTTGCATACTACTGTGCGGCACTGTTGTACAGCGTGTTCGAGAGGGGCGATATGGCTGCATCCCAGATGTCGGTTGCAACGGCTTTGTGTAACGGTAAAAGTGTAGAAAGGAGTTAGCTATGGTTGTAAGGAGTATCTCTTTTGAGAGGAACGGCGATATGTGGGAGAGTGCCCCGCTTGTGTGCCGTGGTGGTGATATAAGGCTGAGGGTGCATAAGTGTGGCCCTTATCCGGTGAATGTGATGGTGAGCATAGACGGTGACGAGGAGTACCTGAAGTACGATGACTTCGGGCTCGACGAGCTCAAGTGCGAGGTGACCATTGAGGGTGCCATGCGCGGGCAGCGCATACGCCTGGCGTCGCGCAGTGAGTTCACTCTGCTGAAATGTATGGAGATGTAGCGCTATGGACAGTTTGCGAGTCATTGCAGCAACGCTTGTTGCCAATATTGCGGGCCTGCTGTTTCCCATAAGGAACGAGATATACGGGCTTGTACTGCTGTTTGCGCTGAACTTCGTTATGGGCATGCTTGCCGATGTGTGCAACCGCCGTGAATGGAGCTTCAAGAAGGCCTTGAGGTTCTTCAGGGATGCCGCGGTATATTTCTGTATGGTGACGTCCATCTATCTGCTGGGGCACTTCAAGGGCGAGGAGATGGCTGCGGCGCATTGCGTGTCGTTCATGATCTACGTGGCGATATATTTCTACGGCACAAACATTCTGCGCAACACGCGCATGATAACCGATGAACGCAGTACGCTTTTTGCAGTGCTTGATTTCCTCTACTATCTGCTAAGCCTGCGTGTGCTTGAACAATGTAGCTCACTGAAAGGGTATTTCGAAAATGGGAAGAACAGGAAAAATATGGTTTAGTCTATTCCTGTCGGTGCTGTGCGGTTGCCGTGCGGTGCCGACAGGGGTTGTTGACGGTGAGCAGCGCGTGCATACGGGCTATGTGGGTAGTGTGGTGCGGGACAGTGTCTTCCTGCGGGACAGCATTTTCCTGCATGTGAAGGCCGATACGGTATTCCTTACAAAGTACCGCACGCTCTACAAGGAGCGGGTGGTGCGTGATACCGTCATGGTGTGTGACACGCTTTACCGCGAACGTGTGGTGACTGTGGAGAAACGTGTGTTGCCGCAGTTGAGGTGGTGGATGCTGCTGCCGGTTGTGGTTATTGTGATTTGGCTGTTTAAAAGGTGAAAGCCGCAGGTTTCGACAATGCCAACAGCAGTTGGTCGCACGTAGCATCGCAGTAAGTGATGCCGTGCTGGATGTGTAAAGTTGGCGTTGTCAAAACCGCAGGTTTCGACAATGCCGACAGCAGTTGGTCGCGCGTAGCATCGCAGTATGTGATGCCGTGCGGGATGCGTAAAGTTGGCGTTGTCAAAGCCGATAGGCTTCGATGACACGAGCTGCGATAGGTCGCAGGTTGCACGGCCTGTGGTCGTACCCTGCGGGTCGCAAATAGCGAGTGTTGTCAAAACCGCAGGCTTCGACAACATTAGCATTAAAGGGGCGCGCGTGTTTAAGTGTCAAAGAATTAAAAATGGATTATTATAATGCATAAGATTTTTTCATTCAAGGGGATTACAAGGAATACCGATGATTTCATTGCCGGTGAGGGTGAGTGCATTGAGGTGATGAATATGCGCATGAAGGATGGCTCGCTGGTGCCTGTCGGGCGCCCTGGGGTGGTTGCCACTCTCGGTCATGCCTATTCTGCCATATACCGCCATGAGGTTGCGGGGTGTTATCTCTGTATAACGGCCGACGGTGGCGCGTTGCACATATATGACAATGAGTGGACGTTGTTGAAGGGCGAGGATGGTGCCCCGCTGTTCGGGCACCTGCGTGGAGTGCGCAG
>JAFYWE010000015.1 GCA_017558165.1 Bacteroidaceae bacterium | reverse complement strand
AGGTGTGATTTGTTATTTCTTTACGGGTATCGCATCAATGCGTGCCTGGTGGCGTCCGCCCTCGAATGGGGTAGAGAGGAATGTCTCCACGCACTCCTTTGCGCTCTCAGTGCTGATGAAGCGGCCTGGCATTACCATCACGTTCGCATCGTTGTGCTGGCGTGCGAGGGCTGCAATCTCCGGCATCCAGCAGAGTGCACTGCGGATAGCATCGTGGTGGTTGAGTGTCATGTTGATACCGTTACCTGTACCGCAGATTGCGATACCTGTTGCAAACTCGCCGTTTTCTATTGCCTCGGCAAGGGCGTGTGCGAACTCCGGGTAGTTGCAGCTCTCGGTACTGTGTGTGCCGAAGTCAACGAACTCATATCCCATTGCTGTAAGCCACTCCTTTACCTGCTCCTTGAGCGGGTAGCCTGCGTGGTCGCTTGCAAGTCCTATCTTTTTCATTATAGCATTGATTTTACCTGGTTGTACACGTTCTCGGCTGTGAAGCCCAACTTCTCGTCAAGTACCTTGTATGGTGCAGAGAATCCGAATGACTGCAAGCCCCAAACCTTACCATTTGCGCCTACGAGACCCTCGAGGTTCACAGGCAAGCCTGCTGTGAGGCCGAATACCTTTGCGCCTGCTGGGATAACGCTCTCCTGATACTCCTTAGGCTGTGTGCGGAACAGACCCTCTGAAGGAACTGACACGATACGTGTCTTGATGCCGTCGGCCTTGAGGAGCTTCGCGCCGTCTACCAATGTAGATACCTCTGAACCTGATGCAAGGAGAATCACGTCGTAATCCTCGTCGCTGCCTGCGATAACGTAAGCACCCTTGCTTGCCTCCTCGTATGGTGTGCCCTCGGGGAGGTTGTTGATGTTCTGGCGTGAGAAGATGAGACCTGTAGGTGTGTTGTCGTTCTCCATTGCGAGCTTCCATGCCTGTGTAGCCTCGTTAACGTCGGCTGGGCGAAGCACGAGCATTGAGTTCTTGCCGCTGTGGTTCTTAACCTTCTCCATTAGGCGTACCTGTGCCTCCTGCTCAACAGGCTCATGTGTAGGACCGTCCTCGCCTACGCGGAACGCGTCGTGTGACCAAACGAACTTGACAGGGAGCTCCATGAGGGCTGCCATGCGGATAGCCGGTTTCATGTAGTCGCTGAACACGAAGAATGTACCGCAAGCCGCGATAACACCACCGTGCAGTGCCATACCTATACATACACAGGCCATTGTGAGCTCCGATACGCCTGCGTGCAGGAACGCTCCGCTGAAATCGCCTGGAGTGAATGCGTGTGTCTTCTTGAGGAAGCCGTCAGTCTTGTCGCTGTTGCTGAGGTCGGCCGATGAACAAATCATGTTGCCGTAGTTCTCGGCAAGGATACCGAGTACGGTAGCCGATGCGTTACGTGTAGGTCCGTCAGCCTTCTGCTCAATTGCTGACCAGTCGATCTGTGGCTGTTTGCCGCTGAACCAGTCCTCGAGCTTCTGTGCCTTCTCTGGGTTTGATGCCGCCCATGCTGCCTTTGCCTGCTTGCGCTCTGCAACAATCTGGCGCAACTCGTTGAGACGGTTATCATACATCTCCTTAACCTCGGGGAAGAACACGAATGGGTTCTCAACGTCGCCGCCAAGGTTCTTGATTGTATTGATGTATGCATCGCCACCGAGTGGTGCACCGTGTGTACCGCAGTCGAACTCGTAGCTACTGCCGTCGGCGCGACGTGCACCCTTACCCATAACTGTGTTACCGATGATGAGGGTAGGACGCTCCTGCTCGGCCTTGGCCTCTGTCAATGCAGCGCGGATGGCGTCGCAGTCATTACCGTCGATTGTAATGACCTTCCAACCCCAAGCCTCGTATTTCTTTGCTGTATCCTCGAACATAACCTCGTCGCAGCGTGTAGAGAGCTGGATCTGGTTTGCGTCGTAGAACATAATGAGGTTGTTAAGCTTCAGGTAACCTGCGAGGCGGCCTGCACCCTGTGAAACCTCCTCCTGTACACCACCGTCCGAGATGAACGCGTAGATTGTGTGACCCATCACCTCGCTGCCCAGACGAGCCTCAAGGAACTTGGCTGCAATGGCAGCACCTACTGCATAGGTGTGGCCCTGGCCCAATGGACCTGATGTGTTCTCGATACCGCGTGCGAAGTTTACCTCTGGGTGACCAGGTGTGGGGCTTCCCCACTGGCGGAGCTGCTTGAGCTCGTCCATGGTGTATTTGTCCGAGAGGGCAAGCACTGAATAGAGCATTGGTGACATGTGACCTGGGTCCAGGAAGAAACGGTCGCGGCCTTCCCACAATGGGTTCTCAGGGTCGTGAATCAAAAACTCGGAATAGAGTACGTTGATAAAATCGGCACCGCCCATAGCACCGCCTGGGTGACCCGACTTTGCCTTCTCTACCATTGCGGCAGTCAAAATACGGATGTTATCCGCTGCCTTGTTCATCAATTGCTTGCTGTTCATATCTACAGTTAAGGTTATATAGTATTAATTATTTCATAAATAGGTATATTGGAAAGAATGCCGTGACTTGCGGGCATACCTTCCCCTAAATTGTCACAAAAGTAATACTTTTAGTTTGAATGTGGAACACATTTCGGCAATGATTTTGTGTCACCTTTATAAATTATTGTATACCCGGCATGGTTTTTAATTCTTTTTTATGCAACGCTGTGTATTTTGTTGGCATTTGTAGTATCTTCGTATGATAAACCCGTAAAAGAAACCATATGCTTATAAATATCATATCAAAGGAACTCGGCCTTAATGCCGCCAAGGTGAGGAATGCCGTGGAGCTGCTTGAGGGGGGTGCCACTGTGCCGTTCATTGCGCGTTACCGCAAGGAGGCCACCGGCTCGATGGATGAGGTTGCGATAGGCAACATAAAGGAGATGCACGAGAAGCTCAAGGCGATAGTGCAGCGCAAGGAGACCATCATTGCAACCATTGAGGAGCTGGGAAAGTTGACGCCAGAGCTCAAGAAACGCATAGACAACTGCTTTGATGCGGTAGAGCTTGAGGATATATACCTGCCATACAAGCCCAAGCGCCGTACACGTGCCACGATGGCCAAGGAACGTGGCCTTGAACCGCTTGCCGACCTCATCATGATGCAGCAGAATGCTGATATCCGAGGCCGTGCTCAGGGGTTCGTGTGTGGCGAGGTTCCTACACCCGATGACGCCATTGCCGGTGCATGCGACATCATTGCCGAGCGCGTGTCCGAGGACGAGGGCGCGCGTAATGCCATCCGTCGCCTGTTCGCACACCACGGAGTGCTTGCCTCAAAGGTTGTCAAGGGTAAGGAGGCCGACGGTGTGAAGTATGCCGACTATTATGAGTGGCAGGAAAACGTGGCACGCATATCGTCGCACCGCCTGCTTGCCATAATGCGTGGCGAGGAAGAGGGCTTCCTGCGTATGTCAATAGGTGTCGACGCCGATGAGGCCGTGGAGATGCTTAACCGCCGTTTCGTTAAGCGCCCGTCCACGTCGCGCCCGTTCATTGAGGCCGCTGTTGCCGATGGCTACAAACGTCTTCTGGCACCATCAATTGAGAATGAGACACGTGGCAATGCCAAGCAACGTGCCGATGACGAGGCAATCGCTGTGTTTGCCGAGAACCTTCGTCAGTTGCTCATGTCGTCGCCTCTTGGCCAGAAGAGGGTCATTGCCATTGACCCGGGATTCCGCACGGGCTGTAAGGTGGTGGTGCTTGACTCACAGGGTAATCTCATACGCCACACAGTCATCTACCCGCATCCGCCACAGAACGACCGTGACACTGCGGCACGTATAATCACATCACTGGTCAATGATTATGCCATCGAGGCCTTTGCTATAGGTAACGGTACTGCTGGTCGTGAGACCGAGGATTTCGTGCGTAAGCTGGGACTCTCGCCCGAGATTTTCTCGGTGAATGAGGATGGCGCATCGGTATATTCTGCATCGGCCGTTGCGCGTGAGGAGTTCCCCGATGAGGATGTCACCGTGCGTGGTGCAGTGTCAATAGGCCGTCGTCTCATAGATCCGTTGTCTGAGCTCGTGAAAATTGAGCCACGTTCCATTGGAGTGGGGCAGTATCAGCATAGCGTCGATCAGGGCAAGCTCAAGGAGCGTCTTGATGTGGTCGTGGAGAGCTGTGTGAATAAGGTGGGTGTTAACCTCAATACCGCAACAAAGCAGATTCTTACACACATATCGGGTCTTGGCCCATCGCTTGCCGAGAATATTGTAAAATACCGCGCCGCCAACGGCGACTTCCGCACCCGCAAGGAACTACTCAAGGTGCCACGCCTTGGCAATAAGGCCTTTGAGCAGGCGGCAGGCTTCCTGCGTGTCATTGGCGGTGACGAACCGCTTGACAATACGGCGGTTCATCCCGAGTCGTACTGCATTGTCGTGAAGATGGCGAAGGATCTTGGCGTATCGCTCAAGGAGTTCATTGACAATGCCGAACTGCGCAAGAAAGTGGTCCTTTCCAATTATGTGACCGACAAGGTGGGAATGCCCACCCTCAACGATATAATGGATGCGCTCAACAAACGCGGTCTTGACCCGCGTGAGCAGGCAAAGGCATTCTCTTTTGACCCAAATGTACACGAGATTGAAGATTTGCATGCAGGAATGGTACTGCCTGGCCTTGTTTCCAACATCACGGCTTTTGGTGCTTTCGTGAACATTGGTGTCCATCAGGATGGTCTTGTACACATATCCCAGCTTGCCGACAAGTTTGTTTCGTCGCCGGGTGATGTAGTCAAGCTCGGCCAGCAGGT
>JAFYWE010000129.1 GCA_017558165.1 Bacteroidaceae bacterium | reverse complement strand
GTGAACACCGTTGGTTACATAACCTACGTGGTTCTCTGATGGGTAGTAACCCTTCCATATCTCAGCGAACATATCCTTTGATACCTTACCGTGGAGGCGGCTAACACCGTTGATCTCCTGGCAAGTGTTGCAAGCGAATGTAGACATACAGAAACGCTCGTTCTTGTCACCGGCGTTGATGCGGCCGAGGTTCATCAAGTCGTCCCAAGTGATGTTGAGCTGGCTTGCATAGCCTCTCATGTACTTGCCGAAGAGAGCCTCGTCAAAGTAGTCGTGACCTGCAGGTACTGGAGTGTGAACAGTGTAAAGGCTGCTTGAACGTACGATTTCAAGTGCCTCCTCGTATGTATAACCGGTCTTGATGTACTGTGTAAGACGGTAGAGGTTGCAGAGAGCTGCGTGACCCTCGTTACAGTGATAGATCTCCTTCTTGATACCCATGCGGTCGAGAGCGATCATACCACCGATACCGAGCAGGATCTCCTGCTTCAGACGGTTCTCCCAGTCACCACCATAGAGCTTGTGGGTGATAGGCTTGTCGAACTCGCTGTTCATGTCGAAGTCAGTGTCGAGCAAGTAAAGGGGCACACGACCTACATTTACCTTCCAAACGTTAGCGTGTACATAGTAGTCGATGTATGGAACCTGGATTACGAGTGGTGTAACACCGTCAGCCTCGTATACGCGCTCGATAGGGAGCTGGTTGAAGTTCTGTGCATCGTAGTTAGCGATCTGTGAACCGTCCATTGAGAGTGACTGGCTGAAGTAGCCGTAACGATAGAGGAAACCTACCGCGCACATGTCAACGTTTGAGTCAGAAGCCTCCTTCAAATAGTCACCGGCAAGGATACCGAGACCACCTGAGTAGATCTTCAATACGCTTGTAAGACCGTACTCCATACAGAAGTAAGCTACTGAAGGACGCTCAGCGTTAGGCTTAACATCCATGTAACGACGGAAGTCAGCATATACGTCAGCGAGTTTGTCGAGGACAGCCTTGTCCTTAGAGAGGACATCGAGCTTCTCGACACCCAGCTTCTCGAGCAAGAGAACAGGGTTGCCGCCACACGCCTTGTAGAGGTCGCTGTCGAGCATAGAGAAGAGGTTCTTTGCCTCCTCATTCCACACCCACCAGAGGTTACGTGACAATTCCTCGAGTGGCTTGAGCGACTCGGGAATATAAGATTTTACATTAACTGTTTTCCAACTTGGTTGGTTTGCGTTACTAATTGCAATCATATATTTTTAATTAAATGAATATTTTTCAGTTTCTTTTTGCCGCAGCAGAGAGTGCGAAGTCATAAGCCTGGAGATACTTGCTTATGAAGTGTTTCCACTGAGCCTTCTCGGCCAACTTGGCTACCTTCTTACGGCACGCGGAAACCTCCTTTTCAGAAAGTCCTGCAAAGGTACAAATTGTTTTTGTAATAACCTCGGCCGCCTCGAAATAGTTGCTGTCGTTCCTGCATATAACCTCTACTCCATCAGCGAGTTTGCCCTCTCGGCCAAGCACTGAGTTCACCCACAGACCGAAGCCCGCAAGGTTAGTGGTGATAGTTGGAATCTGGAAGGCCGCACTCTCGAGCGGAGTATAGCCCCAAGGCTCATAGTACGAAGGATATACGCTCAGGTCATTACCGATGAGCACATCATAGTACTCCATGTCGAACACACCGTCATTACCCTTGAGGTAGCAAGGAACGTAGATAACCTTCACACGGTTCTTGCCGCAACGGTTGTCGATCTGCAGGTTGCGGATTGAGCAAGCGATTGCATCCTCATAGAAGTTATTGATGTTGTGTGTAGTATAAGGATTAGGCAGCGGAGTATCCCAAGACTGCTTGTCGCTGCGCAGACGCTTCACGAGGTCCTCGCGCGCATCACCCGACCATGCAGGAACGTCAACGAACGCTACCACGTCACGCTCAAGGCCACAAGCATTCAGACGCGCCATGCTCTCGAGGAACATGTCGATACCCTTGTTGCGCATCTCCATACGTCCACCGATACCGATGATGAGAGCATCATCAGAGATAGTGTCACCTGTAAGAGCTCTTGCTACACGCAGACGTACGTCACGTGCTACCTTTCTCTTTGCAGCGAAATCCTTGCCTGCAGGCACGAAGTCATTCTCGAAACCGTTCTCGAGAATCACGTCACACTCGCGCTCAAGCAACTGCTTGCACTCACGTGCTGTGAGCTCGCTCACAGTTGTGAAACAGTCGATGTTAGCAGCAGTGATCTTCTCTACAGACTGCTTTGACTGCACGTTAAGCTCCTCGGCCATCTGGTCACCGTTGTAGCCCTCGAAGTAATCGTACAAAGGCTTGCCGTTTGAAGCAATCGAACGGCCGATGCTTGTAGCGTGGGTTGTAAAGATTGTACCCACTGCAGGCAGGTGCTTCTTCACATAGAGCGCAGCATTACCGCTCTGCCACTCATGAGCCTGAACAACAACGTTGCTGCCCTTCTTTATATTAGTATTGTAGAAACTCTCGATTACCTTACCTACAGCATAGCCGAAAATCATAGAGTCGTCATAGTCACCATAACCGTGCAATGAATCAACACCGTAATCCATCCAGAGCTCGCCGTAGATGGCATCCTTGTCCTCCATATAACCTGTATAGTCGACAAGGACAACCTTTGGACGTCCGGGAATCTCCCAGTGACCGCAACGTACAGTCAACTTGTCGTCGCATACCTTCTTGCGCCATGCGCTCCAAAGACGCTTATCCTCGGTAAAAAGCGGATTCTCCTTCTCTTTCCACAAATCGGGACCGATATAAATGGCATTCAATCCCTCAATCTCAGAGATGGTGCGGGCCTTTGTCGATACCACTGTATATATGCCGCCCACCTTGTTACAAACCTCCCAGCTGATCTCGAAGAGATAATCGGGAAGCAACAAATCTTTCTTCATCACTAATTAATAATTCTTCTCAAAAAACCAAGGCGTCCACACACCTGGAACACCTTATTATAAATAACAAATGGAGAGAAAGTACCCCCTCTCTCAAAATGAAATGCAAAAGTACAAAATTATTTTGGAATAAAACAAATAAAACACCAAATATTAAAAAACTTTAAAAACCTGCAAAACAGCAACAAAGAGCACGCATTTCAAGGCACATAATGGCAAAAATGCCAAAAACGTGCAAATTCTATAGCAGAATGATGAAAGTCTATTCCACAATCAACATTCTTTAGCACAACAAAGCAAGCCCTAAAGGGCAAAAAGGCCGACAAGGCCAAAGCCGAAACTTTTTTGCGAGATAGTTTGCTATTTTTGCATTCGCTATTTATTTTTGCTATAATACAAGAGCAAGAACATGAACAGCAACGATTTTATAAGGCAAAAGGGGAATTACGAGGATTTGTTATGTTACAAGAAATCCGTTTGTGTATACGACGTGACATTCTACTTTGCCCATAAATACCTGCAAAAATGTGACCGGACCATTGACCAGATGATACAGGCGGCACGTTCAGGAAAGCAAAACATTGTTGAGGGATGTTCTGCGTCCACGACTTCAGCTGAGACAGAAATCAAATTGCTGAATGTTGCAAAGGCCAGCTTGCAGGAGTTGCTTGAAGATTACAAGGATTATCTTAGAGTGCGCGGTATGCAGCTTTGGAGTGAAAACAGCGAGAAACACGAACAAGCACGCCGTGTATGTGCAGTACACAATGAACCTGAATATTATACCGAGGCCATAAAGGATCGCTCCGACGAGACTATCGCCAACATCGCCATCATCCTTATCAGGCAAACGGACTATCTACTGAAACATTACTTTGACCGCATTAAACAGGATTTTCTTGAGAACGGTGGCATTAGGGAAGAGATGACCCGCGGTCGTTTGCAATGGAGGAATCAGAACAAGAAATAACCTTTTGGTCCTTTCCGCCCTTTTAGGCCTTATAACCATATGCCTTAAACAGCAAAAGCTCCCCGTGGGGAGCTTTTACTTTAAAACGACTTGCTGTCTATTACACCAAGAATGTTGCAACGAGCGCAAGGATCGCGTAGAACTCAGGGAACGCAGCAAAGATCATGGTGTTTGTCTGCACGTCGTGACCCTGTGACATTGCAACGATACCGTTGGCACAAACCTGACCCTGGCGGATTGCAGAGAAGAGGCATACGATACCTACGCCGAGGCCTACACCGAACCACAACATACCTGTCTCGGCTGTCACCTTACCGAAGTGGAGCAACAGTGCGAGGAAGCCGTAAAGACCCTGTGTTGCAGGGAGCGCAGAGAGAATGATGTAACCTGCAGACTTCGAAGCGTCCTTCTTCATTGCGCCTACAGCGGCATTACCTGCGATTGTTGTACCGATACTACTACCAATACCTGCGAGTCCCAACATGAGACCCATTCCCAAATAACCTAATAAAAGTTCCATAATGTTTTGTTTTTAATATTTATATTCTTTTTGTTTTTTACTTTTTCACCCCCTCCAAGGCTTCGCCTCCCGTCCCCTAATACAATGGGACAATCTCCTTTTATATTCCTCCCCTGTCTTAGGGGAGGTGTCCGTCAGGACGGAGGGGTATACTTTTTACTTATCCTTGAATGGCTTGTACTCCACTCCCTTTCCTTCGTAGCCTGCATTCTTGAAGTACTCCACGAATGTAAGACGCAGCGGGTGTACAAAGGCACTCAGGCATGACATCGCGATGTTCAGCGTGTGGCCGAAGATGATAATCAGTCCGAAGCCGACCCAACCGATGACCGCACCCAAGCCTTCCTTACCGTCGACAAGCATCAGTGCGAGGCTGTTGAATGTCTGACCGAGCATACCACCGGCAAGACCGAGGGCAAACAGACGGATGTATGACAGCACGTCACCGAGCAGTCCCGATGCCATATTGTAGGTATCCCAGATACCGGCACCGATGTTTGCGAAGACGTTACGACGCAGATTGTTGAATATATAAATACCCAATGCACCTACCGAGCCGATGCCGATGAATGCCCACTTCGAAACCTCGGCCGGAATCGCACTAAGGAAAGTGAGTGTTCCAAGCACCGCACCGCCGACAACAACCAGCCACCAGCCCCACGCGTTCAACGACTCCTTGAAGCCATAGAACACAGTATTGTTGATTGCCTTTACGGTCATGGCGATAGATATGTGCACGACACCGATTCCAAGTGCCAGGATCATCTGCTTGTCATAGGTTGAACCAAAGAGCTCAATGTCACCCGCAATGATAAACTGTCTTATCTTCTCGGGCAGATCAAAGTCACTCAACAGGCTCATACCAAAGAATGTACCCAACACGGCACCAATGAGCGTTGTGAATATACCAAGTGTTATCACAAGGTTCATCATGCCCGCGAGGTCCGACTTCAGTTTCTTCTTGAGGATAAAGCCCATGAGAATGAGGATGAGACCATAGCCGGCATCTCCCATACAGAATGCGAAGAACAATGAGAAGAACGGTGCAAGTATCGGTGTCGGGTCAAAATCGGTACCGCTTGGCATACCGTACATCTTTGTAAGCATCTCGTACATTCTTGTGAATGCGTTGTTCTTGAGCTTAACGGGAGCCTCGTCGCCACGGCGTACAGGGCGCACGTCGTAGAAGGCACCGCTTTCATCAAGCATCGCCTTTAGCTCGACAAGATTCTCCTCAGGGGCCCAGCCTTCGAGCAGAACAAGCTTGTCACCCGATACCTTCTCGCCGTCAAGGGCGACCTTCATGAACTCCAGATCGTGCATCAACGCATCATTGGCAGCACGCAAGGTGTTGAGCTCGGCCACCGCAAGCTTGTCAAGCTCGGCGTTGAAGGCCTCAATCTGCTGTTCTACACGCTCTTTCTCGCTCTCAAGCGCCGACAACGAAGCATCGGGCAACTTTGCGACCTCGGCATCAATGTCAACGACAACGTGCTTTGGTGTAACTGTCACAAAATAGAGACGTGATGCCTGCTCGGCAACTACAATTGCGTTGTACTCATCCACCCACTCCTGACAGAAGTTCTTTGCAGGAGAGATGAAGAAACGGATATCATAGCCGGCACTCTCAAGCTTCTCAATGGTTGTGACGTCGAACTCACCCCACGGAGCAAGAGCCGCCGCATCCTTGTCAAGAGTCTGCAGTACACCCCTGCGTTGCTCAATCTCGGCAAGCAGGGTATCGCATTTCTCCATTGCAGCCATTGCGCCATCAACGCCCTTTGCAGGCTGCAGGTTCTCTACAGCACATCTTTCAAGGCGCTTGATGGTACGCTTGTAGCGTGCAATGAGAGCCATCTGCTTCTCCACCTCGGGATTCTCGGCAACGACACTCTTGCGCTCCACGATGTGTACCACACCCACCTGGCGCAGACGCTGCAGAAAATCGATATACTCCTTATGATATACAAGAAGTGTCAGTTTATTCATTTTCGTAATCATGCTGTCACCTCCTCTCTTTGCTCCAACAAGGACTTCAGAATCTTCTGTGAAGACTTTGAAAGGTTCTCCTCGTCCTCCATAAATCGTTTGATCTTACGTATAGCATCCTGATAGCCCGGAATCTGCACCTTCTCGAAGAGGTTCACCTTCTGGGTGGTCTTCTTTCGTGCATTCTCAAGCAAGCGGAGCTTACGGTTCAGCAATTCACGGCGTATTGCCGTCATTGCCATCTCCTTCAGAAGCTCGATACCGTCGGCAAACCACTTGGGCGAGTTGAAAAGGCTGTACGGCGCAACAACGAAGCTCGCTTTCTGCAGCACAGGCACCTGGACACCCGCCACCTTCTGCTTGCCGATGAGCAGCTCGCCAGTCTTCACGAGCGAGGCATCGAACTCATTCCAAAGGGCAAACAGCGCGCGGTACTGCTCAAGCTGTGCGACATACTCCTCGTCATGCTGCTGCATCTCGGCCTTGCAACGCTTCACCTCAATGCGCAACGCGCTCTCCTTGCTCTTGATAATTGGCAAGGTACGCACACGCATCTTCAGTTGCTTCTCAAGGTTCTGAAGGGATGTCTTGTTATATTGAAATGCAATCATTATGCTTTTCCTATACTATGTTTCTTACTTTTTCCAATGTGCATTGACAAGTTCCTGACGGATGTTGACCTCCTCGGGCTTGAAGTACTTAGAGAACAGCCCCCATGTAACGTCAAGCATCTCGGTAGTATTGAGGTTGACGTCGATAGCCAACAGTTTGTCAGAGTACTCCTTGGCGAAAGACAATGTACGCTTGTCATAGTCGGTGAGGTCGAAACCGTTCTCCATCTTTGTCTTCGCATTTGCAGCATCGGCATAAAGACGTACGGCGGCATTCATCACCTGTGGGTGGTCCTTACGTGTCTTCTTACCCGATACGAGCTGCTTCAGACGTGACAATGAGCGGAATGGATCGACAATTACCTTACCGATATCGCTATCACGGCGCAGGAACAGCTGACCCTCGGTGATGTAACCGGTATTATCGGGCACAGCGTGTGTGATATCACCGCCCGAGAGGGTTGTCACCGCAATGATAGTGATTGAACCGCCCGCAGGGAACTGCACAGCCTTCTCGTAGATCTTCGCAAGGTCTGAATAGAGTGAACCAGGCATAGAGTCCTTTGAAGGAATCTGGTCCATACGGTTCGACACGATAGAGAGCGCATCGGCATACATTGTCATGTCAGTGAGCAGAACAAGCACCTTCTCATTCTTCTCCACAGCAAAGTACTCGGCAGCGGTCAATGCCATATCAGGGATAAGCAGACGCTCAACGGCGGGGTCCTCTGTAGTATTCATGAACGAGATGATACGGTCAAGCGCACCGGCATTTGTAAAGAGGTTCTTGAAGTAGAGGTAGTCGTCATTTGTCATACCCATACCTCCAAGGATAATTTTGTCGGTCTCGGCACGCATCGCCACGTTTGCCATTACCTGGTTGTAAGGCTGGTCAGGATCGGCGAAGAAAGGAATCTTCTGTCCTGTCACCAATGTATTGTTGAGGTCGATACCTGCGATACCTGTAGCGATGAGCTCCGATGGCTGCTTACGACGTACGGGGTTAACCGATGGACCACCGATCTCAACTTCCTGTCCCTCAACGGCCGGACCACCATCGATGGGGTCACCGTAAGCGTTGAAGAAACGTCCTGCAAGCTGCTCGCTCACCTTGAGCGACGGAGCCTTGCCCATGAATACCACCTCGGCATTGGTAGGGATACCACCGGTACCCTCGAACACCTGCAGTGTCACCTCGTCGCCCATAATCTTTACCACCTGTGCCAGCTTGCCGTTCACTGTAGCAAGCTCGTCATAGCCGACACCTGTAGCATTCAATGAGCAAGTGGCCTTGGTGATTGAATTGATCTTTGTATATATTTTCTGGAATGCTTCTGTAGCCATAGTTGTAGTCATTATTCGTTAGACACCTGTTTTGTTGCAAGCAACTGCATCAGCTCGGCATAGTATGAGCTGTACTTGTCACTCTTGAACTCGGAGTAGTTCATCTGCTTGCAGAGGTTGATTGTCTTCTTGAAGAAATCTGTAACCTCCTGGAAGTTCTCGAAATCATACTCGGCACGACAGATGTTTGTAACGATACTGAGAATCTCCTGCTGACGCTCGAGCGGAGTTACGGCGTCCACCTCATCGAATGCATCCTGCTGAAGGACAACAAAGTCAATGAGCTCGGCCTTCCAGAATGTAACGTGATAGTCCACAGGTACACCGTCATCACCAAGGATGTTGATCTGCTCGGCAATCTCCTTACCACGCAACAGGCGTGTCTTGGCCTCGTTCACCATTGGCAACCAGTTGTCACCTATGCGGCCCGAGATGTACTTCTCGAACTCGGGATACTCAATGTACTTTGAATATGAGTCGATGGGGTTAACGGCTGGGTAACGCTTCTTGTCGGCACGGTCCTGCTCAAGAGCATAGAAACAGCGTGCAACCTTCTTGGTGTTCTCGGTCACAGGCTCCTTGAGGTTACCACCGGCAGGTGATACTGTACCGATGAATGTAATTGAACCCACCTCGCCGTTGTTGAGGTATACATAACCTGCGCGGCTGTAGAAGTTGGCAATGATTGATGAGATATCCATTGGGAACGCATCGGGGCCAGGGAGCTCCTCCATACGGTTCGACATCTCACGCAACGCCTGTGCCCAACGTGATGTAGAGTCGGCCATCAACAGAACACGCAAGCCCATCGCACGGTAATACTCGGCAATTGTCATGGCTGTGTATACCGATGCCTCACGTGCCGCAACAGGCATGTTGGATGTATTCGCAATGATGATTGTACGCTCCATGAGCTTGCGGCCGGTATGTGGGTCAACGAGCTCAGGGAACTCGGTAAAGATCTCCACGACCTCGTTCGCACGCTCACCGCAGGCAGCGATGATAACGATGTCGGCCTCGGCCTGCTTTGAGATACCGTGCTGCAACACGGTCTTACCTGTACCGAAAGGACCTGGGATAAAGCCTGTACCGCCCTCAACGATAGGGTTCAGGGTATCGATTGTGCGCACACCAGTCTCGAGCAGCTTGAATGGACGTGGTTTCTCCTTGTAGTCATCCATAGCCACACGCACGGGCCACTTCTGTATCATGTTGAGCTCACGCTCCTCGCCGTCTGTATTGACGATTACGGCAATTGTATCAACAATCCTGTACTCGCCAGCCTTGGCAATTGACTTCACAGTCCAGTCGCCCTTGAGGCCGAATGGAGCCATAATCTTCAAAGGTTGGTGGTTCTCCTCTACACTACCCAACCATGCGGCGGCACCTACTACGTCGCCCACCTTGGCAAGCGGCTCGAAATGCCACAGTTTCTCCTCATCCAATGGGTTTGTATAGTCACCACGTTTCAGGAACACGCCCTCCATCTTGTCGAGGTCGTTCTGCAAGCCGTCATAGTTCTTCGACAACATACCCGGTGCCAACGACACCTCGAGCATATGGCCTGTAAACTCGGCCTCTTCGCCAATTTTCAAACGGCGTGTACTCTCAAATACCTGAACGTACACTTTGGCTCCGTTAATCTTGATGACCTCAGCCATAAGGCGGTCACCACCGGTCATGATATAACAAATCTCGTTCTGTGCCACAGGGCCGTCAACAGCCAGAAGCACCATGTTCGCTATAACGCCGGTCACTTTTCCTTTTGTCGCCATATCTATATCTATTTATTTTATTTACAACTCAAAGGACATGTTGTCCATACCACTCTTCAGCTCGGCTATCATCTCGTTATAGCGCTGCATGCCCTTGTCGGCATCAAGCTTCGCCCAACGTTCAATGATACCTAACTTCACAAGGAACACGAAGAGCCTCTCCACCGTGAAATAGTTGAAAACAGAATTGTCCTCAAGCCATTTCCAACGGATATCGTCAAGCTGGCGCTCACGCTCCTGCAGACGGCCGTTCTCGTTCAGGCGCTGTATGCTCTCGAAATAATCGAGCATTCCTGTCAATCCGAAATCACGTGCTCCCGAAGTGCGCAGGGCATCGGCAACCTCACCCTCGCCAATTACGACATCGGCAACATTCATCTTGTACTTGCGTGCCGCGAATGCCACAAGTATATTGTTCACATTCCTGTTGAATGTGAACCACTCGGCAACGAAGCCGTTGGCACAGGATGTAGCATAGTCATAATAGTACGAGCTGAGGACATCCTCCCAAATCACATTGGCACCACCCTCGCTGGCCATATAATGCTCAACGAAGCTGTAGATGTACGAAGGCACACCTTTTATAGGAGTGTCACCGTTCTTTGCCGAAGAGATTATTTCCTCAAGTTCCTGACGCGAATAGCAACCGTACTGCTCAATCCTTGCATCATCGCCGTGACGCAGGATCTTCAGAATGTTGGCATTGTCGCGCTCAAGGAAGAAGAGGTCCACGCACGCCGCATCGGCAGCAGAGAGCTCTGGATAGATTTCCTCCTTGAAACATTCAACGGTGTATGCCGACTTGCTGCCGTCAAAGGCAACATCGGGCAGACCCGCAACCAAGCAATAGTAGTTGCTCATTATTTATGAAAATAGAAGTTCTACCATCTGAGGACGGAGGAACGCCTTGAAGAAGGCCTCGAACTCTGCCTCACCGAAATTAACCTTGTATGAACCGTCAGCCGGAGCAATTGAGAATTGTGCCTTCTTGCCGTTCACCTGCTCGATTGTCACTCCCTTGTCAAGAAGAGCCTTCGCATTCTTTGCAAAGTATGCCTTCAGGTCATCAGCCTCTGATGTAGAGATCACAAGCTGCTCGTTAGCGCTCCAGCGCTCGGCGATCTTCACAAGAAGAGCCTTGATTGTGTCGCCGGCAAGAGCCTCCTTGACAGCAGCCTTTGTTACGCTGTCGGTAACGATGTTCGCAGCCTCTGACTTGAGCGCGTTAACGGCTTGTGCACCGTAGAGCTTAATCTCGGAACGGCTGTGCTCCTCAAGCTCGGCAGCCTTCTTCTCTGCTGCAGCCACAATAGCCTCGGCCTCGGCCTTAGCCTTGCTTACAATATCAGAAGCCTTCTCCTTGGCCTCCTCCACAATGCGGGCAGCCTCGACATTACCCTTCTCTACGCCCTCGGCATAGATTTTCTCGGTCAATTCCTGAATCTTATTTTCCATATTCTATTGTTATTTATTATTATTCTCGCTTGCAAATATACCTTGTAGAACGGCTTTGCCAGTGTCCAAAACAGCTGCAATTATAGTCCCTTTCCACATTAAAGCAACTAATTTCACAAAGATATAATTTTAAGATTTATTTTCACCAAAAAATACCCAAAACTTTGTGATTACAGATTAATGTTCGCGCGAAAGCATCATTCTCACCCAAATACAAGCGAAAGAGGCACTTCTTTTTCGTTTGCCTTTTGACTCCACTTGCATTCTGCGACCCGCACGGCGCTTACGCCACGCTACGCGCGACCAATCGCAGCAAGTGTCGCCGAAAGGGGTACTTCTTTTTTACAATCGCCTTTTGCCAACACAGCCTTACCGCATCCCGCGAGGCGCAAACTACGTCTGCAGTACTCGCGACTAAATGCTGGCTGTGTTAGCTAAAGGGGTACTTCTTTTTTGTCAACAAAAAAGAAGTACCCCTTTTCACAAAGAGATACTTCCAACATTTACTAAACAACTAAGAAAAAACTATACTATCATTGTGCTTTTCAACAAAGCATATGCAAATATATTCAACAAATAATTAACGCGCAACAATAATCCCAAAAATCAACACTCAAATAACGATATTTTCAACGAGTTGCACTTTTTATACAACTAAAACCGCGCCCACACACAATCGCAACAAACAACAATGTATAAACATACATAAAATATACAATATCACAGTCCAAATATACATAAGGACCTATCTCAATCTATGCCTTTTGAAGTGCTTTGATACAAAAAGTACAAAATACACGAATGCAGCAAAGACCAATATGGCACCGAACGCAAAGCTGCCTGCATAGCCATTGAGGGACAATGCACCACCCAACAGCATTCCGGCACCTATACCCACATCCCATCCGGTAAGATAAGTAGCGTTCGCCGTAGCACGGCGTGAATGTGGTGCCATGTTTATAAATAAAGTATTGAATGCGGGGAATATGGTACCGAATCCGTATCCTATAAGGAATGCCGACACGAAATAGAGCACACAGCCCAAAGTGTGGTCAATATCACATGCAGTTGACAGCAGAGCCTCGCCAATGACACCGGCAAGTGCAATGAGTATACCGCGCGCAATGGTTTGCGTGATATATCCCTTGTCAACGCGCTTGCCCGAAATGAGGCGAGACACGATGAGACCGGCACCCTGCACGGTAAAGAAGAGACCCACTCCCTGGGTTATACCAACCTCTGATGCATAGATGGCAATATAGCTCGATGTCATGCCGTATGGTATGGCAAGCATGAAGAACGCCACCGACGCGGGAAGGCCCTCAAGCAGGATAAAGCGGTCAATGGAGAGCAACTTACCCATCTTCTCAATGGGTTGGTGCCATTTGACCTTGACGATTGAGGCGAACAGCAATCCGGTGCAAGCGACGAGAAGTGCGGCAAGGAAAAGTATATTGTAATCGCACTGCTCTATGATGAAAAGTCCAGTCATTGGCCCGAAGGCCATTGCAAGGTTATTGGTGACACCAAAATACCCCAACCCCTCGCCACGGCGCGACGACGGCATAATATCAATTACCAGTGTGTTACCTGTTGTATTCAATGCTCCGAAAGCAAAGCCGTGCACCACTCTAAGAATAATGAACAGGACAATGTTGGAGAAGACAAACATATACCCAACAAAGGAGATGGCAAAGAGTGCATAGGATATGACATAGACCCTCTTGCGTGGCAGCACGTCGGCCATAAAGCCGGCAAACGGGCGTATGCAAAGCACGGCAAGGACATAGCATGAGAGCACAAGGCCCACAATGTCAGGCTCAAGCCCGAAATTCTCTACAAGATAAAACGGCAGTGTAGGTACAAGCAAAAAGAACGAGAACGCCATCAGAAAATTCGCCAGGCACATATATATGTAGCTGGACGTAAACAGAGCTTCTTTTACAGCAGAATTGACCATAGAAACATTTCCTTCACTTGTTGAACGTATAATAACGGATACCGCAAAAGAGTTGAGAAACAAACAGCATATTCAAAACACATATAATCATCTCAAGATGTATAACTTTTACGATATCGCAAAGGTAATAAATTTGGGACAGAAAAGAAGATACCGAAGTTTTTTTTGCCATTAAAACAAGGTTTGGGAATGTTCCGAATGAATTATATACAATCAGAACACCCCCAAAGCTTCTCAAGCTTAGCTCTAAAAAAGAGATTAGCACTACCTCTTTTTGGGCTCTACATTCAATTTATAGACAACATGCAACATCCCGTATGCAGGGACGACATTGTAATATGTTTCTGTTATACCCTGCGCATTTACACTATGACGGACATTGGAGAGATTGCCGAGTATGTCAAAGCCGTCGAGGATAAAGGTTAGGTTGCCGTTCAGGATACTGCGTTCAAGG
>JAFYWE010000128.1 GCA_017558165.1 Bacteroidaceae bacterium | reverse complement strand
AGCCTCCACAGGAAATAGCTCTGGTCCTTGCGATGGTCATCACCCGTGACAATATGATGGTTACCCCCACGGTTCACAACCCTCACATAGTGCCCGGTTGCGATATATGTGCAACCCAACCTGTCGGCCCATTCCTCAAGTATGCGGAACTTCACCGTAGGATTGCAGTTCACACAGGGATTGGGCGTATAGCCTGCAAGATAACTGTCGATGAACGGCCGCACCACAAGTTCCTTGAACTCCTCGCGCACATCGGCCACGTGGTGGCTGATGCCAAGACGCGCGGCAAGTGCCGCCGCCGACTCCACAGCGCCAAGCCCGGCATCACAGGTAACGAAAGTAAGACCCTCGACCCTGTAACCCTGCTCAAGCAGCATACAGCACACAGCCGTGCTGTCAATGCCACCGCTCATTCCTACAAGAACACTCCTGTCACCGCTCATAAAATCAAAAAACCGTTCTTATCTGTCAAAAAAAATACCTAATTTTGCAACCGGATCCGTTCATTATACGAGCACTCCCTTTACGGGGAGTACCTGAACTGGTTGCATAAGGACAAAATTAGTGATTTTTACCGAAATAATCCGGTTTTTATATTTTTTAAGCAACGATATAGCTGTTGACACGATAAAGTTCATCCCGACAGAGCGGAGCGACGAGGAATCTCTTAAACAGGACATAACGAGATATCTCCCTCCCGGTCGATATGACACGAAGGGAGGATTCCCATATTTTTGTTGATCAGCATCTATATTACTACCATTTTTTATGAGCAACAATACAGGCAGAAAAGTACCCACAGAGCTGGGAACAGAGAAAATTGGCAAGCTGCTTATGCAGTATGCGATTCCCGCCATCATTGCACAGACGGCGGCATCGCTCTACAACATGATTGACAGTATCTTCATCGGCCACATTCCCAACGTGGGCGCAGAGGCAATCTCAGGACTCGCCACCACCTTCCCTTTCATGAACCTTTCGGTAGCGTTCGGTGCGATGGTAGGTGTGGGAGGTGCTACACAGCTGTCGGTGAAACTTGGACAGAGAGACTACGACTCGGCAAAGCACATACTTGGCAACCTCATGACACTGAGCACCCTTGTCGGCGCGCTGTTCGCGGCAATATCGCTCATTTTCCTTGACGAAATCCTTGTCTTCTTCGGCGCCAGCGAGACAACGTTGCCGTTTGCACGCGACTTCATGAAGATCATCCTGTTCGGTAACGTCATCACACACCTCTACTTCGGTATCAACGCGGCGCTCCGCGCATCGGGACACCCCAAACCCGCAATGTACGCCACCATAATCACGGTGATAATGAACATCATATTTGCACCATTGTTCATTTACGTCCTTGACTGGGGCATCAAGGGAGCCGCCTTCGCTACCATACTCTCACAGAGCATCACTCTGCTGTGGCAGATGAAGCTGCTGAGCAACCCCAACGAACTGCTTCACCTGCAACGCGGTATCTTCAAGCTGAAGAAGAGCATCGTCAAGGGAATACTCAGCATCGGCATGTCGCCATTCTTCATCAACGCCGCAGCCTGCATCGTTGTCATCATCATCAACAAGGGCCTTCGCGGCTATGGCGAGCACGGTGACATCTCCATCGCCGCATACGGTATCGCCAACAGAATGCAGTTCATATTCGTGATGGTGGTGCTTGGCCTCACACAGGGCATGCAGCCCATCGTGGGCTACAACTACGGCGCCAAGCGACACGACCGAGTTAAGAGCGTGCTCACGCAGACCATCTTCTGGGCCACATTGGTGACCACCATTGGTTTTGTCGTTTGCGAGTTCTTCCCCGAGGCCGTTGCAAACGCGTTCACAACCGAGCCTGCACTCATCGAGAAATCGGCATGGGCTATGCGCATAATGTCCGTATTCATGCCAATTATCGGATTCCAGCTCGTTACAACATACTTTTTCCAGAGCATCGGCAAGGTCAACAAGTCGATATTCCTTTCACTCACCCGCCAGGTACTGCTGCTTATACCGTTGTTGCTAATTCTGCCTCTTTTCATCGGTGAAAAGGGAGTCTGGTACAGCATGCCCATCTCGGATATCATAGCAGCCGTGCTCACCGTTGCAATGCTTGTAATACAGTTCCGCGAGTGGAAGAAAGAGGAATACCGTCCATAAACCAACAACAAACTATTACGACTATGAACAATATTGTAATATCAATTGGCCGCGAACTTGGAAGCGGCGGTAAAGAGATTGCCGAGAAACTTGCACAACGCCTTGGAATCAAGTATTACGACAAGAAGCTGCTTGAGGTTGCGGCACGTGAGAGCGGACTCGACACCACCGTGTTCGAGAGAGCCGACGAGCAGGAGTCGAACACCTTCCTTGGCAGTCTCTTCAGCATCCACGGCTCATTGGGCGGAATGCTGTCGGGCAGCAGCTGCATGGACGCCGACCAGCTGTTCGCGATACAGAGCGAGGCAATACGTAGCCTCAGCGAGCAGGAGAGCTGCATCATTGTAGGCCGTTGCGCCGAGTATGTACTTCGCGAGCATCCACGCATGGCAAGCATCTTCATCACAGCCAACCACGAGGACCGCGTGCAGTATGTGATGAAGAACGACAACTGCGACCGCGAGCAGGCCATCGACACCATAGAGAAGGGCGACAAGCGCCGCCGACACTACCACGACTACTACGCGTCAACACGTTGGGGCGAGGCACGTTGCTACGACCTCTGCGTCAACTCGTCACACCTTGGCATCGAGGGCACAACCGAGTTCCTCTACAACTATATAAAGCAGCGATTCGGTCTATGAAGCGAATAGGCCTGCTGTCGGACACCCATAGCTGGTGGGACGACAAGTACCTGATCCATTTTGCCGACTGCGACGAGATATGGCATGCCGGCGACATTGGCAGTGAGCTTGTCATAAACCAGTTGGAAAGCCATTGCCCCGTGCGCGCCGTGCACGGTAACATCGACGGGCAGGAGATACGCCGTCGCTACGGCGAGGTGCTCAAGTTCAAGGTCGAAGAATGTAACGTGGTTATGACCCACATTGGAGGCTACCCCGGCAAGTACAGCCCCACCATGCGCAGTATAATATATAAGGAGCGCCCACAACTGTTCATTGCAGGACACTCGCACATACTCAAGGTGATGTATGACGACATCGTGGGATGCCTGCACATAAACCCCGGTGCGGCCGGACGCCAAGGCTGGCAACAGGTACGCACGCTAGTGAAGTTCGTAATCGACGGCAAAGAGATAAATGAACTCGAGATAATAGAATTAGGATAAACACAAGACACTATGAAAAGATTTTTACTGTTGGTTTTCGCCCTGCTCTCACTCGCAGCCATCGCCGTGGCACAGAGCGAAAACTTCGAGGGATTCGAAGGATGGGACAAGAGTACGACCGGCTGGCTCCCCCAGGGATGGAGCAGACAGAACTCAAGCGAGGAGATGGCACAACTCAGCGACGGAGCCTTCATCTGGCATGTTGGCAAGCAGGAGGGAACACTCCCATATGCACCCGAGGGCAGTTGCTATGCCGTGATATGGTATGCATACAAGTATGACGAGAACAACAAGAAGGTCGACCTTCCACAGGACGAGTGGATGATATCACCATCATATATTGTAAACGACGGCTCAAGCCTCTCGTTCACTGTAGGCTATAGCCCATTGTTCCTTTTTGACCTCAACAACGCCAATGTAGACTGGGGAAAGAACGACTTCAAGAACCGCAAGCCATCCACTACGCTCAAGATACACATCAGAAGCAACGGCGGTGAGTGGACACAGCTCAAGGACATCTACGATGATTGGGCGGGAACTGCGTTCGCCACACTGTTCAACAACCATTTCGGTACAGAGTTCTTCCGCTATACATTCGACCTTTCGCAGTATGCGGGCACAGAGGTGCAGATAGCGTTCCAGTTCGTTGGCATGTACGGCAACACTATGGAAATTGACGAGTTCAATGTCACAGAAGCCACATTGGGCGTTGAAGAGATTGGCGCGTATGACAGAGTACGCCCTGTGGCACATGTAGAGAACGGCAACATTGTCATTGCACCATGCGGAGCAAAGAGCGTTGACATCTACCAGGCCAGCGCCGGACTCGTGGCAAGTGTAGCACTTGACGGGAATACTGTTATCAACAACACAGAACTGCCAAATGGTATATACCTGCTCAAGTTCAATGACGGCACTGTACTTAAGGTAATGAAATAACCGGAGTACATTATAAAACAAACGCAGTGAAGGTGACTCAAAAGTCATTTTACAAAGAGAGCAACCCCAGTCAGAGCATATTCTGACTGGGGTTGCTTGTTCTAAAAGTGGGCTTTTGGGTCAGCCCCTTCACTTATGATAACGACAGACATTATCCTTGAAAGCATGCTTTACACGACTGCGTAGGCGGTAATAGAGGAATGCGAACATCGACAGTTCAAGGTCGCGCCCCGTGTACGAACTGTAATACACCGCCAATTTATACAACGCATCAACCTGAACGCCGAACTGCTCGAAAGAACGCATAACCTCAAACACCGACGGCCGTTTGCCGAATCTCATGCGGTTTGTGTCGGTCAACGCAAAGCGGTACTCCCCTGCCACCGCATCATAGTGATAGAATATGTTGCCGGAATTGAAATCAAGCGGTAGCACATTCTTGCCATGCAAGAAAAGGGCAAAGCTCATAAAATCCTTTTTCAAGGAGACATCGACACCCCCGGAATTGACATCCATGAATGCCTCACGCATCGTCCCATAAGACACAAACTCACTAATATAGAACCCTTGGCTGAAAAGCGCTCCCTTATAGACATTTACATAGGCTACGGGAACAGGAGTGTCAATACCCAAATCAAGAAGACGTCGGGCATTCTGAAATGCACGCTCGGCCTTCGACTTGCGCAGAAAGGTATACACGATCCTGTTGAACAGGTTAGGACGCTTATAGGTCTTCACTACATACTCCCTACCCTGCATGACAATCTTCTCTACAATATTGCGCCTATGGCAATAGACCTTGACAGCTACATAATCCCCCGAAACCACCCTTATTATATCCTTGCGCAAATATTCATATTGCGGATTAATACATATCTTCATCATTGTTCACTACATTATGACATCAAATTGCTTCAACAAACTTAAGGGGGATTATTATTACACAGAAGCAAAAAAAGTTAAAAGGCAAAAAAGCCGGAAGTAATGTAAAAACAAGCCGGAAAAATGTAAATGCCAGTACTTGGGAAACTATCCCAACACTACAATTGACAGGCACCCTACATCTTGTCTTTTCGCTGTCCTGTTGAATTTCCAAAATAAAAAATCGTGGCAATCACTCCGTTTCTTGCGTAAAAAGAGTAAATTTGCGAATTGATACGCAGAAAGATAAGAACTGTACTATACAAGACCATATGAAAGTAATGAAATTCGGCGGAACATCAGTAGGTTCCGTAAACAGTATACTTAACCTTAAGGGTATAGTTGAGGCAGCCGCTTCAAACGAGCAGGTCATTGTAGTGGTGTCGGCATTGGGCGGCATTACCGACAAGCTCATAAAGACTGCCAACATGGCGGTCAACGGCGACAACGCTTTCAACAAGGAGTTCCAGGAGATTGTGACACGCCATCACGAGCTCATCAGTGCCATTATCCCCGACAACGCAGGATGCAGCGACCTCTTGCAGGAGGTCGACATGCTACTCAATGAGCTGAACAACATATACCAGGGTCTTGCGCTCATAAACAACCTCACTCCAAAGTCGGAGGCTACCATCGTGAGCTACGGCGAGAGAATATCGAGCCGCATAGTTACTGCGCTCATTGACGGTGCCGTACGCTTCAATGCACGTAACTTCATAAAGACCGAGACAAAGCATGGCAAACATATCCTTGCTGACGAGGAGACCGACAGACTCATTCACCAGCACTTCGACAACAACAGTGAACAGGTGATTGTGGTACCGGGTTTCATTGCACAGGACAAGGAGAGTGACGAGATAACCAACCTGGGACGCGGCGGCAGCGACTACACAGCTGCGATACTGGCAGCTACATTGAAGGCAGACTGCCTTGAGATATGGACCGACGTGGACGGTTTCATGACTGCCGACCCACGTGTTATCAACAACGCCTACACAATAGGCCACCTGAGCTATGTGGAGGCTACCGAGCTATGCAACTTCGGTGCAAAGGTGGTATACCCGCCTACAATCTACCCTGTATTCAAGGCGAACATCCCCATTAAGATAAAGAACACGTTCAACCCCGATGCCGACGGCACTGTCATTGATGACCACAGCGAGGACGAGGGACGCCTCATCAAGGGTATATCAAGCATCAACGACACTGACCTGCTGACCGTACAGGGTCTTGGTATGGTGGGTGTGGTAGGTGTGAACCAGCGTATTTTCCGCGCCCTTGCCGACGCCAACATAAGTGTGTTCCTTGTAGCACAGGCTTCATCGGAGAACAGCACATCGCTTGGTCTGCGCCACGTAGATGCAGAGAAGGCATGCGAGGT
>JAFYWE010000127.1 GCA_017558165.1 Bacteroidaceae bacterium | reverse complement strand
GGCTGTGTCAAGAATGGGTGCCAAAGGACTCTGGCAGTTCATGTTCCCCACAGCGAAGCATTACGGCCTGAAGTCCAACAACTACATCGACGAGCGCTTCGACCCGCTGAAAGCAACAAGGGCAGCACTTACATACCTCAAGGATCTTTACGATATGTTCGGTAACTGGGAACTTGCCATCGCAGCATACAACTGTGGACCGGGCAACGTGAACAAGGCCATCAAACGCTCTGGCGGAAAGACCGATTTCTGGAAGATTTACAGTTGGTTGCCCAAGGAGACAAGAGGCTACCTGCCCGCACTTATTGCAGCAAACTATGTAATGACATTCTACGAGGACCATGGCATATGCCCTATGGAACCCAACATCCCGGTTGACACTGACACCATACATGTCAACAGGAACCTGCACTTCAAGCAGATTGCTGAGGTCTGCAATGCCGACATAGAGGAGATAAGGGCACTCAACCCGCAATACATCAAGGACATCATCCCAGGCGAGAACGAGACCTATGTACTGCGCCTTACCAACAGCATGATTGCAAGCTTCGTGGAGAACGAGGACAGCGTATACAAGCATGACGCCGAGGTACATTTTCCACAGGCAAGCGTAGAGAAGATACTTACAGACGCCAAGAAGAACGACGACGGCACAGGAAACCTCATACGACACAAGATAAAGAGTGGCGAGACATTGGGCAGCATCGCAATAAAATACCGCGTCAAGGTAAGCCAAATCATGAAGTGGAACAACATGCGCAACACCAATATACGTGCAGGAAAATATCTGAAGATATACAAGTAGCGATATGGACAACAACGAGGAGAAAAGAACGATTGACGAGGAGAGCCTCATAAACGAAGCTTTCCAGGAGTTGCTCGACATCTATCTTGCATCGCAGCACCGCAAGAAGGTCGAGATAATAACAAAGGCATTCAACTTCGCCCGTCAGGCCCACAAGGGTGTACGTCGCCACAGCGGCGAGCCCTACATCATGCACCCGCTTGCCGTGGCACGTATCGTGTGCAAGGAGATAGGCATGGGCTCAACATCAATCTGTGCGGCACTCCTCCATGACGTTGTCGAGGACACGGACTACACCGTAGAAGACATCAGAAACCTGTTCGGCGACAAGATTGCCGGCATCGTAAGCGGACTCACGAAGATATCTGGCGGAGTATTCGGCGTGCACGCATCGGAGCAGGCCGAGAACTTCAAGAAGCTCCTGCTGACCATGAGCGAGGACATACGTGTCATCCTAATCAAGATTGCCGACCGCCTGCACAACATGCGTACGCTTGAGTTCATGCAGGTGAACAAGCAGTACAAGATTGCCGGCGAGACGCTCTACATCTACGCTCCCATCGCATACAGGCTCGGACTCAGCAAGATAAAGACCGAGCTCGAGAACCTCAGCTTCAAATATGAGCATCCCGAGGAGTACGCCCGCATTGAGAAGAAGATTGCGAAGACCCAGCAGGAGCGCGACATACTCTACACCGAGTTCACACACCCCATCTGCGAGCAGCTCGACAAGATGGGCTACGACTACCACATCATAGGCCGCGTCAAGTCCCCCTACTCCATCTGGAACAAGATGCAGAAGAAACACGTCGCCTTTGAGGACATCTATGACATCCTTGCCGTACGCATCATCTTCACCCCACGCGAAGGAAAGGACGAGAACAACGAGTGTTTCGACATCTACATAGCTCTTACCAAACTATACAATGCCCACCCCGACCGCCTGCGCGACTGGGTCAACAAGCCACGCACCAACGGCTACAAGGCGCTGCACGCCACCTTCATGAGCCAGCGAGGCGAGTGGATTGAGGTACAGATAAGAAGCGAGAAAATGAACGAGGTTGCCGAGAAGGGAATCGCCGCACACTGGAAATACAAGAGCCAGGGAGAGGCTACCAACGAGGAACAGCTCGACACCTGGCTGCATACCATCAAGGAGATACTCGATGACCCGCAGCCCAACGCCCTCGATTTCCTTGACACCATAAAGCTGAACCTGTACGCAACCGAGATTTTCGTCTTCACCCCAAAAGGCGAGATCAAGACAATGCCGCAGAACTGTACAGCACTCGACCTTGCATACAGCATACACACCTTTCTTGGCAACCACTGCATAGGCGCCAAGGTAAACCACAAGCTCGTGCCCATGAACCACCAGTTGCAGAGCGGCGACCAGGTAGAGATACTCACATCCAACGCGCCACGTGTTGAGGAGAGCTGGCTCTCGTTCGTCACTACAGCCAAGGCACGCAGCAAGATACAGGCCGCACTGCGCCGTCAGCAACGCCTGTTGCAACACGAAGGCGAGGAGAAGCTCAACGCATTCCTTGAGCAGGAGGGCCTGAGCAACTATACCGGCAACATCGAGAAACTGTGGAAACTGCACCAGCTACAGGACCGCGACGAGCTCCTTGTAGCCATAGGCAAGGGTACAGTGCAGCTGGGAACTGAGGAGAAGGACGCCCTGTTGGGTAACAAGAAGTTCAGTTTCCAATCACTCTTCTCGTTCAACCGCGACAAGAAGAAAGAGGGCAACGAGGTCGAGACACACGAATACATCGACCGCAAGAAGGCCATCAACCTCACCGACGAGAACATCAAGAGCAGCTACATCATTGCCGACTGTTGCAACCCGATACCGGGAGACGACGTGTTGGGATACTACGATGACAACAAGCACATCATCATCCACAAGCGTAACTGCCCGCACGCCAACACCCTCAAGAGCAGCCACGGTGATAGGATATTGGCCGCACAATGGGAAACCCACAAGCAACTCTACTTTGCCGTACCCATCCAGATAAAAGGTATCGACGGCATGGGCGTACTGCACGAGATCACCACAATCATCTACCAGCAGCTCAATGCCAACATACAAAAGATGCAGATCGAGAGCAAGAACGGCATCTTTGAAGGCACGTTCTGGATAAACGTCCACGATGTTGACGATGTAAAGAACATCTGCGAGAACCTGAAGAAGATACAGAATATCAAGACTATTGCAAGAATAGGGTAAGAGCGAAGAATTATGCTCAAGAACATGCTTATATTATTTCCGGTTCTGTATATAATAGTTCTGCCAATACTAGACAAAAGCTTTGACAGTACAGGATATTCATCTCCGAACTAAACGGACAGCTTATCAAAGGATTCGGTTATACAAATGGTAGGAACAACGGTACTCTAACACTCGCCTTCAACAGTATTGAAAACACAGAAGAGGGGAACCACAACCATGATTCAGAACATGGGCATAGCCTCTTGATGTCAATATCCTTTCAAGAAAGCACTGTAATAATGACAAGAGGTGTTGGGGGTGAATACTACATTGTTTGTAGCATTTGTGGTGGTAACGCAGAAAATTGTGAGTGCATTGTTATTAAAGCATGTAGAATTTGTGGTGAACAAAATGGATGCAAATGCGCAAAGTGCTCAAATTGCGGAGAAATGACTTCTGAGTGCATATGTGTATGTAAGGAATGTTTTTTCCCAAAATGGAGTTGTCAATGCGGATGGTACGAAGTTGAGTATGAACAGAATCATCACGAAGGTTCAGAAACACCGGACAACAATAAAGAATATGATGAAGCCAAGATTAAATTAGCACGGGATTTGTTTCATAATTCCGAATTACCAGACTCTGTATGGCAGAAACTTGACGACTCACTAAAAAAAATACAGAACACTTG
>JAFYWE010000126.1 GCA_017558165.1 Bacteroidaceae bacterium | reverse complement strand
TAACCTCAATCTCCTCGATGCATGCGGCGTTGATGGCTGCACTACCCTCCTTTGCCAGCTTCTCAATGAGCTCAGCGATTGGCTTCGCACACTTTGCATCATTGTCATAGTAGCTGTTGAACATCTTGATGAATGTCCACTGTGTCCAATGATAGTAGTCGGCGTTACAGGTCCTTATCTCGCGATCCCAGTCAAAGCAGAAACCTATCTTGTCAAGCTGTTCGCGGTAACGGTTGATATTCTGCTCTGTTGTGATTGCAGGGTGCTGTCCTGTCTGTATGGCATACTGCTCTGCAGGGAGTCCGTATGCATCATAACCCATAGGGTTGAGTACGTTGAAACCCTGAAGGCGCTTGAAACGCGCGAAGATGTCCGATGCAATGTATCCCAGCGGGTGTCCTACGTGCAATCCCGCACCCGATGGGTAAGGGAACATGTTCAGGACATAGTATTTTTTCTTGTCATCACTCTCTACTACGCGATAGGTCTTGTTCTCTTTCCATCGCTTCTGCCACTTCTGTTCAATCTCGTTAAAATTGTATGCCATATATCTTTGTGTTTATTTAGAAGCTGTTTAAATTTCTTTCAAAAATATTATTTACATTGTTCTCAAGAAGTGCTTGTCTTTTTATGCCCTTTGTTGCACGAACCCACTCCCGCTCGGCAAAGCAAGTAAACTTTCTTTGCTCTCGCTTACCCGTGGCTTTGTTGCCTGTTTTTTCCTTTTTCGCAGTTACATAGCCCGCTATGCGCCTTTGAAAAATAAAAAAACACTCTAAAAAAGTTCTATAAAAATTTCAAGGACATAAATTTAAACAACTTCTTATTTTCAATCGGTTTGATATTACTATCTACGGAGTAGATGTAATAAGATACAAAAATATATAAAATTCGGATGTTTTCCCTTTTTCTCGCCTGAATTTGATGCTAAAATTTCTTTTTTGCGCGTAACTCCCGAAAATAGGATAAAAATTCCTATCTTCGCATAATTATTCCATTGTAAACACAACCAGCATTATATGTCAGAAAAAGATACGGCACTCACGCCTATGATGCGTCAGTTCTATGAGCTCAAGGCCAAGCATCCCGATGCTGTCCTTCTCTTCAGGTGTGGTGACTTCTACGAAACATACTGTTCCGATGCCATAGTGGCCTCTGAAATCCTTGGCATTACACTTACCAAGCGCTCGAACGGCAAGAGCGACGCCGCAAAGGCAATCGAGATGGCAGGTTTTCCGTTCCACGCACTCGACAACTATCTTCCCAAGCTTGTGCGTGCCGGAAAGCGTGTGGCCATATGTGACCAGCTCGAGGATCCCAAAATGACAAAGAAACTTGTCAAGCGCGGTATCACCGAACTTGTCACCCCTGGTGTGTCAATCAATGACAATGTTCTTGATTATAAGGAGAATAACTTCCTTGCTGCCGTGCATTTCGGTAAGCCTATGTGCGGTGTATCGTTCCTTGATATCTCAACAGGTGAGTTCCTTGTTGCCGAGGGTACATTCGACTACATCGAGAAACTTCTCATCAATTTCCGTCCCAAGGAGGTGCTTTTTGAGCGCGGCCTCAAGAGCCGTTTCGAGGATTGTTTCGGTAGCCGATATCTAACTTTCGAGCTTGATGACTGGGCGTTTACCGAGGAGTTCGCGAACGAGCGCCTGACAAAGCATTTCGAGACCAAGAACCTGAAAGGTTTCGGTATATCACACCTACGCAGTGGAGTAGTGGCCGCAGGTGCTGTGCTTCACTATCTTGGTGTCACATTGCACACGCAGATATCGCACATACGCAATATCTCACGCATTGAGGAGGAGCGCTATGTTCGTCTTGACAAGTTCACGATCCGTAGTCTTGAGCTTCTTGGCAGTATGCACGATGGCGGTTCTTCACTCCTTTCAGTGGTAGACCGCACGCTCACCGCAATGGGAGCACGCTTGCTTAAGCGTTGGATGGTGTTCCCGCTCAAGGATAAGAAGCCTATCGATGAGCGTCTTGATATAGTTGAGTACTATTTCCGTGAGCCTGCCTTCCGTGAGCTTGTAGAGGAGAATCTGCAGCTGATTGGTGACCTTGAGCGTATAATTGCAAAGGTTGCGGCCGGTCGCGTATCGCCACGTGAGCTTGTGCAGCTGAAGTTTGCATTGCAGGCTGTCGAGCCTATAAAACATGCATGTGAGAGCTCCGATAACGAGGTTCTCAAGCAAATTGGCAAACAACTTGACTGTTGTGCCGATATACGCGACAGGATAGCCAATGAGATTGTGCCCGAGCCGCCGATGTTGCTCAATAAGGGTGGAGTAGTGGCCGACGGTGTGAACGCACAGCTTGATGAATTGCGTGCCATAGCATATCATGGCAAGGACTATCTCATGCAGCTGCAGCAACGCGAGAGTGAGCGTACAGGTATCCCAAGCCTCAAGATATCGTTCAACAATGTGTTCGGTTACTATATAGAGGTGCGCAATACCTACAAGGAGAACGTTCCGGCCGAGTGGATACGCAAGCAGACACTCGTGAATGCCGAGCGTTACATCACTCAGGAGCTCAAGGAGTACGAGGAGAAGATACTCGGTGCCGAGGAGAAGATACTCTCGCTTGAGTCTCAGATATTCAACTCGCTTGTTGCCGATGTTGCTTCATATATACCTTCAATACAGGTAGATGCATCGCATCTTGCAAGGCTTGACGTGCTGTTGTCTTTTGCCAACGTTTCGCGTGCGTATAAGTACATACGTCCTGTAGTGAGCGATGATGATGTCCTTGATATCAAGCAGGGCCGTCACCCCGTGATAGAGCGCCAGATGGCTATTGGTGAGGACTATATCCCTAATGACCTTTATCTCGACAGTGACAAGCAGCAGATAATCATTGTCACAGGTCCCAATATGGCCGGTAAATCGGCACTCCTGCGACAGACAGCCCTCATTACACTGCTTGCGCAGATAGGTTGTTTTGTGCCTGCCGACAGCGCTCACATAGGCCTTGTGGACAAGATATTCACACGTGTGGGAGCAAGCGACAACATCTCGGCCGGTGAGTCAACATTCATGGTAGAGATGACTGAGGCCGCCAATATCCTCAACAACCTTTCCGAGAGAAGCCTTGTGCTTTTTGACGAGCTCGGACGCGGAACATCTACATACGACGGTATGTCTATTGCATGGGCTATTGTGGAGTATATTCATGAGTTCTCGAAGGGTAGGGCGCGTACGCTCTTTGCAACGCACTACCATGAGCTCAACGAGATGGAGAAGAGCTTCCCGCGCATAAAGAATTTCAATGTGTCGGTGAAAGAGATTGATGGCAAGGTAATCTTCCTGCGCAAGCTTATGCCGGGCGGCAGTGAGCATTCTTTCGGTATACATGTAGCCAAGCTCGCAGGTATGCCAAAGAGCATAGTGAAGCGCTCCGAGCAGATACTCAAGAAACTTGAGGCCGGCAACAACCGTGGTGAGCTCAAGAGTGCTCCTACAGCTGAGATTGCCGACAGCCGTGAGGGTATGCAGC
>JAFYWE010000125.1 GCA_017558165.1 Bacteroidaceae bacterium | reverse complement strand
CGGCGCTTGCCGGCAAGGGTGTGGAGTTTGATTTTGCTACAGACCCGTTCGAGGAGCTGTGGATAGGGCGTCCATCGGTTCCGCTTGGTGAGGCTGTTATCATGCCCGAAGATGTGGCCGGTGAGTCATCAGCCTCAAAACTCGCCCGTCTGCGCTGCGCACTAAAGGCTCAGGGTGCCGACGGTATGCTTGTTACCATGCTCGACGAGGTAGCTTGGCTTACAAACCTGCGTGGCAGTGACGTGGAGTACAACCCTGTAGTGGTTTCGTATATGATTGTGACAGCCGATAGCGCTGTACTGTATATTGATGAAAGAAAACTCACTCCTGCCGTGCTTGAGTATCTTGCATCCCAGGGGGTATCTGTAGACAAGTATGGTGCCGTATGGAGTGCCCTTGAGTCCTATGGTAACGGTAAGCTCCTTGTACAACCGTCAAAGTGCAATGCGGCTGCCGCAAAGGCTCTTGGCGATAATGTAATTTTCGGTGATTCGCCAGTTGCCAAGATGAAGGCAGTGAAGAACGAGGTTGAGATTGAGGGCTTTGAACGTGCAATGCTTGCCGAGGGTGTGGCTATGGTAAATCTTCTGCATTGGCTCAAGCCTGCAGTAGAGGCCGGTGGCGTAAGGGAGCTTGACGTGGATGAGAAGTTGACCGAATTCCGTAGCGAGGATCATCTCTTTACAGGTCTTAGCTTCTCAACAATCTCGGCGTATGGCGAGAATGCGGCAATCGTTCACTATGAGCCTAACGAAAAGGAGAATGCGCTGTTGAAGCCCGAGGGCTTCCTGTTGCTTGATTGCGGTGGCCAGTACAGCTGTGGAACAACCGACGTTACGCGTACCATACCTCTCGGTCCTCTCACGCAGGAACAGAAAGAGGACTACACAAGGGTGTTGCGTGGTCACATATCACTTGCGATGGCGAAGTTCCCGCACGGAACCTGCGGTACACAGCTCGATGTCCTTGCGCGTCAGTGGCTCTGGCAGGCCGGTGACAATTACCTGCATGGTACAGGTCACGGAGTCGGCCATTACCTGAATGTCCACGAAGGACCTCACCAGATACGTATGAACAACGTACCTCCAATCCTTGTGCCGGGTATGACGGTTACCAATGAGCCGGGTCTGTACAAGGCCGGACGTCATGGTATCCGCATCGAGAATACCATGCTCGTTACGCCTTACCGCGAGGGTGAGTTCGGTGTTTTCTACGGTCTTGAGCCTCTTACATTGTGCCCGATAGACACCACACCCATCGTTCCCGAGCTCTTCGGCGATGCCGAGCGTGCTTACCTTAATGAGTATCATAGAGTGGTGCTTGACAAGCTCTCTCCATTCTTCGAGGGTGAGCTTCTCGAGTTCCTTGAAAAAGCCTGCGCTCCAATATGATAAGGAACATATCTGTCATCCTCTGCCTGCTACCGATGCTCCTCTCCTGTGTAACGCAGGAGAGAGTGTCGCATAAGGAGTATATTGCGCATGCAGGCGGTGGGGTCGACGGATATATCTATACCAATTCGCTCGAGGCGCTGCAACAGGCGGTCGAGAACGGATACCGTTATATTGAGCTTGATCTTTTGCTTGCGAGTGACAGCGTGCTTGTGGCGGCGCACTCCTGGGAAGAGTTCAATGAGATGACAGGTAATGCCCAGTGGGGCGACAGTGTGCTCTCATCGGCCGATTTCGTGCGCCAACGCATACACGGGCGGTATACTCCGCTCACAGCACCTGTAATAGAACGTTTCTTCCTTGATAACGACAGCCTCTATCTTGTCACGGACAAGATTTCCAATCCGGCTCTATTGGCAAAGGCTTTCCCAAGCCTAAAGGAGCGTATGGTGGTTGAGGCCTTTACATATGATGATTACAGGCAACTGTGTGCCGAGGGGTACTATAGAGTGCTTTACTCCTGTATGGCCGGTGACTTGTCGTCTGCACTTATCAAGCATCTGCTTTTCAGTCGCTTGTTCGCGGGTGAGCGCATCGGTTGGATCACCTTGCATACAAGCGGACTGTCTCACCGCATGTACAGGTTCCTCAATAAGGTAAGGCGTTTCAATGTAGCCTTGTTTACGGTGGATAGTATTGATGATGTTGAGCCAAAGCATTATCAAAGAGCCGGAATGATTTATACCAATACCATTCTGCCGGAGTGAATGCGCTTTATATAAAATGAGGCAATAATATTGATGTTGATTTGCAAACGGCATTTGGGAGGATATGTCATCCCGATACGTAGTGAAACTAGTTCGACAATGCTTGTAGCAATTAGTCACGCGTTGTGCAGACGTCGTTTGCACCGCGTGGGATGCGAGAAACAAGCATTGTCAATGGATCCCTGAAAGACGATGACGAGATATCTCCCGTCCGGTCGATATGACATCGACTCTGAATATTGGAAGTCTATATTGTTATATAAAATTAATAGCCGTTTGGGTTTCCAAACGGCTATTAATTTGTATTTGTCCTTTAGTGTCTTACTCCTCTCCGTCGGGTGTGTGAAGGATAAGGGTTGTGGCACCAAGTGTTATGATTGCTCCGTCCTCAATTCTGAGTCTCTCGCGGTTGCCAAGGATGCGGTTCATCACAAATGTACCGGTCACGCTCTGGTTGTCTCGTATGGTATATGTGAGGCTGCCGCTATAATCCCTCTTTACATTGATTATACAGTGGCGTCTGTCCATGCTCGGGTCGCTTGTCTCAATGGGGTGTGATATAACTGTGCCCTTGTTGTAACGTCCCAACAGGTTGTCACCTTCGCTCAGCGGGATAATCTGCTTGTAGCAGAATGTGTTCTCAATTACAACGACGTGTCCGAAATCCTCGGTCTGTATCTCATCCTCGTTCTCGCCTATGCGTATTGTAAAGCTCTTGCGGCAGTGCTCGCACTCGAATACGAGTGCCTGACCTTCCTTGTAGCCCTTGGCGTCGAAGTCAATTGCGTGGTCGCATTTTGGACATATTACTTTGCTCATAACGTGTTCGTGTATTAGTGCGCGAGTACCCACGCGTCGGGGAATGTGTTCTTTACCAATGCAAGAGCCTCGTTTGCCTCATCATTGCTGCTGTAGCTGCTGTGGGCGATGCGGTGTCTGCCATTGCCCTTGACAATTGTATAGTCCGCGTGCATCTTTGCCGACAGCTCCTTTATGGCCAACTGTGCCTTCTCCTCGTTAGGAGTACTTGCTACAATGATATAGAAAGGATTGTTCTCCTCAATAACTACAGGCTTCTCTTTAGGCAGCTCTGTGATTACAGGCTCTGCAACAATATCTTCTGTCGTCAGCGCGGTTGCAACCGGTTCTGTTGGCTGCACCTCAACCACGGGCTCTACGGTTGTCTCTGTAACCTGTGGCTTTGTGATGATATTCTCAGTCACGGTGTCCTCAACTGGCTCAATCTCGCACTGGTTGATGGTTACAGTCTCCTTTGCTGGCTCGTTGACGGGGCTTGCTGTCTCCACAGCGACGAAACCTGCCTTCAGTGACGGAGCGTATGCGTTGTCGCCTATTGGCGAGATAAAGAAGAGTGTAAGCACTGCAGCTGCTGCAATTGATACATATTTCTTGAAGTTGCGACGCTTGATGACGATATCCTTCTTGTCAATCTGGCTGAGCAACGGAATTGCGATAGGCTCGAAACCGAAATTGTACGGGTCATCGATGCCGTTAGGGGCCGGGTCGAATGATATGCCGCCTGTCACGTTCATTGAGAATGTTCCGAGTTCGCCGAAACGTACCGCACCCTTTGCCGACAGTTCATGGCGGAGCTTTGCGACATCCTTACGGAGTGCCTTGCCTGCATCCTCGTATGTGAGCTGTTGCTCATCGATGTACTCCGACATCAACAATGCATCGTCTGCATTTATCTGTGGGTTGAAGCCCATTGTGCGGTGTGGAGGCATGAACAAGCCGTCCTCCGCGTTGTACGACGCAGGGATGCTGTGTGCCAGAAAGGCACCCAACTCGGGGATAATCACGCAGTTATGCTGCGCGATAAGCTTTGATGTATATTTGATCAGATTTTCCACGAAGCAAATTTAGTGAAAATTTCAAGCCGTTGCAACTGCATTTGTGGAAAAATGCTCCCCCATGTGTGATTTTTTGCAAGGCTATGCCTGTCGGCAAGCTCTAAAAAAGAACATTCCCCGAAGACCTCAATTGGCTCCAGGGAATGTAAGTATATGCTTTTATTTAGGTGATGACATGGCTGTTGCCTCTATGTGCAAACTATCGGATTTTTCAAACTCCTCCGTCCTTCGGTCACCAGGGTGCTCCTCTGTTTATAGAGGAGCTGTCACTTTAGTGACTGAGGAGTAGAAATATCGTTCTTGGCTAGTAAACCTCAGGGTCAACTCCTATATTATTGCTTTACGGTGAAGTTGAGCTTGTCGCAGCCCTCCTCGGCATTGACAAGTATTGTGTCACCCTGCTGCAGTGCGTTGTCCAGCAATAGCTGCGAGATTTCATCCTCAATGTAGTTCTGCAATGCTCGCTTCAGCGGACGTGCGCCGTACTGTATGTCATAACCCTTGTTGGCGAGGAACTTCTTTGCCTCGGGGGTGAGTTCGATGCCATATCCCAGCTCGGTCACTCTCTTTACAATCTGTGCCAGCTCAAGGTCAACGATGTTTACGATGGCGTCGAGTCCCAGCTGGTCGAAGTTGATGATCTCGTCAATACGGTTAAGGAACTCAGGAGCAAAGCGCTTGTTGAGTGCCTTCTGTATAACGTCGCGTGAGTGCTCCTTGCTGCCGGCGCGCTCATCCTTGGCGAATCCTATTCCGGCGCCAAAGTCCTTTAGCTCGCGTGTACCTACGTTCGATGTCATTATTAGTACCGTGTTGCGGAAATCGACCGTGCGGCCGTAGCTGTCGGTAAGGCGTCCCTCATCCATCACCTGCAACAACAGGTTGAAAACGTCAGTGTGCGCCTTCTCAATCTCATCGAGCAAAACAATGGAGTAGGGGCGGCGGCGTACGCGCTCGGTCAGCTGTCCGCCCTCCTCGTAGCCTACATATCCCGGAGGCGCACCCACAAGGCGCGATACGGTGAACTTCTCCATGTATTCGCTCATGTCAATGCGTATTAGCGCGTCGGCACTGCCGAACATGAACTTGGCAAGCTCCTTTGCCAGCAAGGTCTTACCCACGCCGGTGGGGCCCAGGAACATGAACGTACCTATTGGCTTGTTCGGGTTCTGCAATCCCACACGGCTGCGCTGTATGGCCTTTGTAAGCTTCTCTATGGCCTTCTCCTGCGCTATGACCTTGCCTGTCAGCTCATGCTGCATGCCTCTCAGGCGGGTCCACTCATCCTGCTGCATACGCTGCATGGGTACTCCCGAAATCATTGAGACAATGCGTGCCACCTGCTCCTCGTCAACCGTCTGTCGGCTGTCGATGAGGCTCTTCTCCCACTCGCTCTTCATCTTGGTAAGCTGTGACTGAAGCTCCTTCTCCTTGTCGCGCTGGTTGGCCGCGCTCTCGAAGTCCTGTCTCTTTACGGCGGCGTTCTTCTCCTTGTTTGCCTGGTCGATTAGCGCCTCCTGCTCCTCAATCTCCTTTGGAACCTTTATGTTGCTTATGTGCATGTGCGCACCCGTCTCGTCCATCGCGTCAATAGCCTTGTCGGGGAAGCAACGGTCTGTTATGTATCTGTCTGTCAATTTGACACACGCAAGCAACGCCTCGTCAGTATATGTGACATTGTGGTGATTCTCGTAGCGCTCCTTGATGTTCTTGAGTATGGTGTATGTGTCCTCGGGCGAGGTTGGCTCCACAAGAACCTTCTGGAAACGGCGCTCAAGTGCTCCGTCCTTCTCTATCGTCTTGCGGTACTCGTCGATGGTTGTCGCACCAATGCACTGGATTTCGCCGCGTGCAAGAGCCGGTTTCAGAATGTTTGCAGCGTCCATTGAGCCTGGGGTTGAGCCAGCTCCCACGATGGTGTGTATCTCATCAATGAAAAGGATGATGTTCGGGTTGTTCTCAAGTTCGTTGATGATGGCTCTCAGACGCTCCTCGAACTGTCCGCGGTACTTTGTGCCGGCTACGACTGCTGTCATGTCGAGCGCGATGATACGCTTCTCGAACAGCATGCGCGATGTCCTGCGCTCCACGATGCGCTGTGCAAGACCCTCCACAATTGCCGATTTGCCCACACCCGGCTCGCCGATTAGTATCGGGTTGTTCTTCTTGCGGCGGCTCAGGATCTGCGATATTCTCTCAATCTCCTTCTCGCGTCCGATTACGGGGTCGAGCTTGCCCTCGCTCGCGGCCTTGGTCATGTCCACGCCGAAATTGTCGAGCACCGGGGTGTCATTCGACGGCTTTGCCTGCTGTGTGTCTGCTGTGTGCTGTTGATGCTGGTTGTTGCCGTTGTTGCTCGGGAGGCTCTCCTCCTCATCGTCGTGGTCGGTGAAGCCGAAACCGCTGGTTATGTTGTTTGTATCAGGTGTCATTGATTTTATCGAATCGGCAATCTTGGGGTATGTCAGGTCATTTGCCTCCAGAATCTCTGCGGCAAGGTTGTTCTTCTCCTTTAGTATACCAAGCAACAGGTGCTCAGCGTCGGCTGTGGCCTTGAAGGCGCGCGCCTCAAGCGTACAGAACCTCAATACGCGTGCTGTGCTCAGGCTCATCTCCACGTTCTCGTTATATGGCTGGTCGGCAGCCTGGTCGGCCGCGCTTCTTCTTTCAATGGTCTCCTTGAGCTCCAGCAGGTCTACGTTCATGCTCCTGAGCATGTCAAGGGCGCTGCCCTTGCCGCGGCGTATTATTCCCAGAAGCAGATGCTCCGGGTTTATTGTCCTGCTGCGCAGGCGGGTTGCCTCCTCCTTGCTCAGTGACAGTATTTCTGTTATCTTCTGTGAAATTTCGTTGCTCATCTTTCTCCTCCAATTAGTCGTTTGTATAGTATCTTCTTGTTTGCGGTCGCGAAGATAGGGTATAATTCATGTACGTACATACATTTTTTACATAATCTTTCTTGCAAAAAGCGTGCCAAACCATTAAAATATCCAAAAATAATTCATCCGTGAGAACAAAATGCTGACAAAGAGTCCGCATGATGTATTGAACTGCATACAAAATGGGTGGTCATGCTGTTATTATTTAGCAATAATATTAGGTGTTGACCCAAAAGTGGTTTGTCATACTGAGCGTAGCGAACCAACGGTCGACGCCCGTAGGGGCCAAAGTCAAGTATCTCTATTCAGTACGCTCTTGAGATCCTTCACATTCGTTCAGGATGACAAGTTTACGCAGAAAATGAAATCTGGGTCAGCTTCTATATCATTACCTATTTATTTTCGCATTTACGTTAGATTTTTCCAGAGATATTCCGTATTTTTGCACTAATTTTTGATAATCCATAAAATCTAAAGATAAAATGTTCAGGAACAAGACTTGTGGCGAACTCAGGTTGGCCGATGTAAATAGTACAGTGACACTGAGCGGTTGGGTGCAGCGTGCACGCAAGATGGGTGGTATGACATTCGTTGACCTCCGCGACCGTTATGGTGTTACACAGCTTGTATTCAGCGAGGATGTGAATGCCGAGTTGTGCGAGAAGGCTTCGCACCTTGGCCGTGAATATGTAATTCAGGCAACAGGCGTTGTAAGCGAGCGTCAGAGCAAGAATGCGAATATCCCTACAGGTGACATCGAGATTATTGTAAGCGAGCTCAATATCCTAAACGAGGCTGCGACACCTCCTTTCACAATCGAGAACAATACCGACGGCGGTGACGATATCCGCATGAAGTACCGTTATCTCGACCTCCGTCGTGAGGCTGTACGCAAGAACCTTGAACTCCGTCACCAGATGACAATGGAGGTTCGCCGTTACCTCGACTCAATGAACTTCATTGAGGTAGAGACTCCAATGCTCATCGCCTCTACTCCAGAGGGTGCGCGTGACTTCGTTGTTCCTTCACGTATGAACCCAGGCCAGTTCTATGCACTGCCACAGAGCCCACAGCTCTTCAAGCAGCTGTTGATGGTGTCCGGTTTCGACCGCTACTTCCAGATCGTGAAGTGCTTCCGTGACGAGGACCTCCGTGCCGATCGTCAGCCCGAGTTTACACAGATTGACTGCGAGATGAGTTTCGTTGAGCAGGAGGATGTAATCTCACTCTTCGAGGGTATGGCAAAGCACCTCTTCAAGACAATCCGCGGTGTTGAGCTCGAGGGCCAGTTCCCACGCATGACATGGCACGATGCAATGAAGTACTACGGTTGCGACAAGCCCGATACACGTTTCGAGATGAAGTTCGTTGAGCTCATGAACATCATGAAGGGCCACGGCTTCCCTGTATTCGACAGCGCCGAGTACGTCGGTGGTATCTGCGCAAAGGGTGCCGCTACATACACTCGCAAGCAGCTCGATGCTTTGACCGACTTTGTCCGCCGTCCACAGATCGGTGCAAAGGGTATGGTATACGCACGTGTCGAGGCCGATGGTACAGTCAAGTCAAGCGTTGACAAGTTCTATACACAGGAGGTTCTCCAGGCAATGAAGGCTGCGTTCAATGCCGAGCCGGGCGACCTTATCCTCATCCTCAGTGGTGACGACACAATGAAGACACGCAAGCAGCTCTGCGAGCTCCGTCTGGAGGTTGCGAACCAGCTCGGCCTGCGCGACAAGAACAAATTCTCTTGCCTGTGGGTAGTTGACTTCCCACTCTTTGAGTACAGCGAGGAGGAGGGTCGTTACATGGCTATGCACCACCCATTCACCTCACCAAAGCCCGAGGATATCCCATTGCTCGATACCGATATGGGTGCCGTACGCGCAAACGCATACGATATGATCATCAACGGTGTTGAGGTAGGTGGCGGTTCAATCCGTATCTATGACAGCGAGCTCCAGAACAAGATGTTCGAGCTTCTTGGCTTCACACCTGAGCGTGCACAGCAGCAGTTCGGCTGGTTGCTCGATGCCTTTAAGTATGGTGCGCCTCCTCACGGTGGTCTTGCATACGGTCTCGACCGTTGGGTGAGCCTCTTCGCAGGTCTCGACTCAATCCGTGACTGTATCGCATTCCCAAAGAACAACTCAGGACGTGATACAATGATTGATGCTCCGTCTGTTCTTGAGTCGGCACAGCTCGACGAGTTGAATATCCTTATCGATATAAAAGAGAAGTAATGGCTGCAAACGGTAAGACAAAGAAGAAGAGCGTTGCGCGCATTGAGAAGGATCGCAATCGCAAGGCTGCGGCAAAGCGACAGAAAATGCTTAAGAATGTCGCGATGATTGTCATTGCTGTGGCACTGATATCATTGATTGTATTTGCATTCGCTGCACCGCCAAAGGTGGTCTGCTAAATGCTGGATAATATAAAATGTAACGCCCGGGTCAATGACTCGGGCGTTATCTCTTAATATGGTAATAATATTGTATTCACTGTGTGAGGCTAGATAAATCAAAAGACATTAGTGCTCCTCTTGTTTGTAATCAAGAGGAAGGCTTGTGCAAACGGGCGAAACGTAAAGCTTGCTTTAACGTTTTACAGCAAGTGCAGCCAAGGCTCGCTGAAAGCAACTGCCGAAGGCTGAGGAGATAAAAGCATGCTATTCTTCAAGAATACCTAATTCCTGTTTAATGGCATTGAGAACTCTGTTTACATCATTCCAAATTTCACAATTCTCAAAACGGATAACCTTGACCCCTTTGGAATTAAGGAATATTGTCCTGTCATAATCATAGCTGTCCCCAGCCATTGTAAAATGCTCATTGCCGTCAAGTTCCACGCACAAATGAGCCTTTGGGCAATAGAAATCCAGAATATATGTACCAATAGAATATTGTCTGCGCCATT
>JAFYWE010000124.1 GCA_017558165.1 Bacteroidaceae bacterium | reverse complement strand
TCGTTGTTTTTTATATTCAAAAATGTCTGTTTTCTTCTTTTTTCCGGTTACGTAGCCCGCTACGCGCCCTACAAAAAATAATAAAACACCCTATTTTTGCTCTATAAAAAACTTAACGATATAAATTTAAACAGCTTCTAAGTTTTTTTGATTGAATTTCAATTCAATAAACAGATAAAACGTGACTTCAAGTTCTAAAGTCCTCCTCTTTGCCAAAGAGGAGGTGGCCATAGGCCGGAGGAGTTTGAAAATTCTAACAGTCATCAAATATAGCCAGCATCTACATCATTACAAAAACATACGGAAAGACCCTCGCATGCGAGGGCCTTTCCGTATATAAAAGTAAATGTTCTTTAACTATTCATTTTCGCCTTGAACGCCAACGCATACAAGCGCATCTGCTTGATCATTGCCAACAGACCGTTGCTACGTGTAGGCGACAGGTGCTCCTTGAGACCGATGGCCTCTACGAAGTAGGGTTCTACCTCAAGTATCTCATCGGGGGTGTGACCCGAATATACCTTTATGAGCAGTGACACGATACCCTTTACGATGAGGGCATCACTCTCGGCACGGAACTGAACCTTTCCGTCGACAAGGTCGGCCTGAAGCCATACACGGCTCTGGCATCCCTCGATGAGGTTGTTGTCGGTCTTGTACTCCTCGGGCAACGGTTCCTGGTCGCCACCGAGGTCTATGAGCAACTGATAACGGTCGAGCCAATCCTCGAAATCGCTGAACTCCTCAATTATACTATCCTGTATCTCGTTTATTGTAGCCATTACTTCTCGTTATATATAACGTTCAACACTGTCTGGCCTACAGCCTTCAAGGTATTGGCGTCAATCCAGTCCATATTGTCATTCACGGTGTGGTGGTAATCTCCAAACCCGTTGGGGCTGTCCACATCGCAGTTTATTATGTCAATACATGGTATACCCAAGGTCTTGTTCACATGCAGGTGGTCATCGGTTATCACGCCACCCTCGAACATCTTGAAATACTTTGAGTAACCGAGGCGGTTGGCACAGTTCCACACCTTGCCGACTACCGCACGTGCAAAGTACATTGAATAGCCCTCAAGGGCAAATGTAGAGTTCGGTGCACCCACAATGTCAAGCAGGATACCATAACGCGCCCTGTATCCCTTTACATGGGGGTTCTGCGCCCAGTATCTTGAACCGAGCGCCCATGTCTCCTCACCCTCAACGGCATCGCGCCACTCATCGGCGTGACGGCCATAGTCCTCGGCATCGAACAGAATGATGTCAACGCCAAGTTCCGTAGGCTGGATTGAGAGCTGACGGGCAATCTCAAGCAACGCACCCACACCGCTACCGCCATCATTGGCACCATCGATAGGTGTGTAACGCTTTGAGGGGTCGGGGTCGGAATCGGCCCAGGGGCGTGAATCCCAATGCGCACACAGCAGTATGCGCTCGCTCTTCTGGGGCTGGAACTGCGCAATGATGTTACGCGCCTTGAGAACATCGCCATTGTATGCGGTAATATCGGCATACTGGTTCACTACGTCAGCACCGTATGAGGTAAGCTTTGCCTCAAGGTAGTCGCCACATGCCTTGTGTGCCCCACTGTTGGGAACACGGGGGCCGAACGCCACCTGTGCGGCAACAAAGTTATAGGCACTGTCGGCATTGAACGACGGAACGTCGACACCCTTTACTACCTGCTGTGCAACGGGAACGGCATTACCGCCATCACCCTTTACTGCACCTGCATTATCAACAGATGGAGCACCACAGCCTGCAAACAGCAACAACGAGAACAGTATTGACAAAAAACAGCTGTCCATCGCGTTATCTGTTAAGTTTCCAGGTTGTACCCTCCTTGCCGTCCTTGATTTCGAAACCGAGCTCAGCGAGCTCGTTGCGTATCTTGTCGCTGGTAGCCCAGTCCTTGTTTGCCTTGGCAACCTGACGCTGCTGCAAGAGCATATCGACAACCTTACCGAATGCCTCCTCGCGGCCGCTGTCCGAGCCACGCTCCTCCTTGAGACCAAGGATATCGAATGCGAAGAGGTGGAATGTCTCCTTGAGCTCTGCAAGGTCAGCCTCGCTGATGGAAGCCTTCTTGTCGGCAATCTGGTTGATTGCGCGGCTTGCATCGAAGAGGTGTGAGATCACCTGTGCGGTGTTCATATCGTCGTTCATGGCATCGTAGCACTTTGCACGCAAGCCCTTTACGTCAGCGGTTGTCTCACCCGAAGCTGTGAGTCCGGAGAGTGTCTTATAGGCCTCTAGCAGACGCTGCATACCCTTCTCGGCAGCCTGCAGTGCCTCGTTACTAAAGTCCACTGTACTGCGGTAGTGCGCCTGAAGGATGAAGAAACGTATGGTCATCGGGCTGTATGCCTGCGCAAGCAGCTGGTGTGTACCGTTGAAGAACTCATCGAGTGTGATGAAGTTACCCAAAGACTTGCCCATCTTTGTACCGTTGATGGTAATCATGTTGTTGTGCATCCAGTACTTTACTACGTGGTGACCCATTGCTGCCATACCCTGGGCAATCTCGCACTCATGGTGAGGGAACACAAGGTCCATACCTCCACCGTGGATATCGAACTGCTCGCCAAGATACTTGCGGCCCATCGCGGTACACTCGCAGTGCCATCCTGGGAAACCGTCACTCCATGGCGATGGCCAGCGCATGATATGCTCGGGCTGTGCGCACTTCCAGAGCGCGAAATCGGCAGGATTACGTTTCTCCTGCTGGCCGTCAAGCTCACGGGTAGTGTTCAGAACGTCCTCGAGGTTGCGGCCTGACAGAACGCCATAGTTGTGGTCCTTATCATATTTTGCCACGTCAAAGTATACCGAGCCCTCGCTCTCATAGGCATAGCCGTTGGCAAGGATCTCCTTCACGAGCTCAATCTGCTCGATGATGTGACCCGACGCGTGTGGCTCGATGCTTGGCGGGAGCACGTTCAGCGCATCCATCACCTTGTGGTAATGGAGTGTGTACTGCTGTACCACCTCCATTGGCTCGATCTGCTCAAGACGAGCCTTCTTTGCAATCTTGTCCTCGCCCTCGTCGGCATCGTGCTCAAGGTGACCCACATCGGTTATGTTACGCACGTAACGTACCTTGTAGCCGAGATTCTGAAGATAGCGGAACAACACGTCGAATGTAATGGCAGGACGTGCATGGCCAAGATGTGCGGGACCATAGACTGTAGGGCCGCATACATAAAGACCCACGTTGGGCGCGTGAAGCGGCTCGAACAACTCCTTCTTGCGTGAAAGAGTGTTGTATATCATGAATTTATTTTCCATATCACTTATATATATATTATAGTTACTTGAACTTACGTGTTGCGTTGCGGTTCATCTTCTTGCGCTCCTTGTCGGGCTTCTGCTTGGTTATCTCAAGCGGTTTCTGCTCGTTTAACGGAGCATTGATGTCCCAATCGTCCTGTGTATACTCGAACAGGGCCCTGAGGTCGAGCGAGTGAGGATAGTAGTAGACCTTCTCGGGCTGCAATCCCTTCTCGAAACAGCCTGTATCCCACTTGCCGTTGTTGTTCTCATCAAGTATAAGGCGCAGATAGTACTTGCCTGGCTTTATGAAGTAGAATGCACAACGGCCGGCATTGCTACGCTCCTGCATCACTACCTTGTCCGATGACAGGAGCTGCACTATAGCATTGTCGCCCACACCCGGTATCGTGAGGTAGAGCACCGCATACTCCTCAAGGGTACGGAACTGCATATCGCGCGAGAGAGCCTCGGAAACACCGCCATACATTCCTTTGAACGCCGCAGAGTCCACAGTGAGCCTGTACTTCATGCCCGGACGCCACTCGGCAAAGAGATTGTACTCCTTTATGTTCATGTCACTGCGACGGAACACGAAATCCATAGGTATGAGTGTTGAATCGATGACCTGTGAAAGATGTATTGCCGAACTGTCGGCATATTCAAGAGGCTCGTCGAACGCAAAGCTACAGTCACCGTTCACATCCATGGAGGTACTGCCAGAGAAACGTACCGGCAGAATCTTTGTCTTGGGGATGTACTGGGGAGGATTCTCCTTGTCGTATCCCTCCTTACGGCTCTCGCTACGCAGGAATTTCTTTTTCTCCTCTTCGTATATCTTCTGCTGCATCTCAACGACCTTCGCCCACTTCTTCTTTGGGACAAGCCTCAAGGTGTCGGTACGGTCGACCATCATCTCCAAGGAGTCGGGTACCTTGTATGATACCGAGATGTCCAATGTATCGTTCCTGTAGAGCATCGAGTCCCTGAGCCAGAATGTCAACGTATCCATCCTTGCCGATGACTCAAGCACGTACTGAGTGTCAAAGTCAAAACCTATGCCATTGACAACCGGCATCTCCTCATTGGGAGCGGCAAAGAAGAGCGTAAACTTGTTGTGCTCACTGCGTGTGCTCTTCATGAGATACTGCATCTTCAGTTCCTCGGCAAAGAGACGCAGGACAATATCGTCGGGCTGGAAACGTGTATACTTGACATCAACGATAGAGTCTATAGTAAGGCTGTCGCGCCAGATTGTATCCTGGCGTATTGCCTCGCTTGCAAAAGGCGACACGTAGGTTTCCATAAAGGCAACCTTCTCGCTCTTCTGGTCAAAAAGGAAGTTCTGGTTTGCATCGGCAAGGGCATATACCCTGTATTTACCTGGAGCTATACCCTTGATGGTGAAGCGTCCACGGGAATCGGTACGTGACACTCGCTCGAAAGCCCTCTTTGTGAAGGCCGAATCATCGAGACATGAGTGCAGACCCACCACGACACCCTTTACAGGTTCCAGGTCCTCGGCATTGAGCACTGTACCCGACACGGCCAAGGTATCAACCACCTCACCTGTAGAGAACACATAGGCGAAATTCTCATACGGGTTGCCCTCGTTATTGTCAACGATGGCATCATTGAAGTCAATCGAGTATGTTGTGTTGGGCACGAGCGAATCAAACAGCTCGACGGTGACCTTCTTTCCGTTATAACGTATTTCGGGCATCTGCATCTGGGGTGGAGACACCACCACCTTCTCGAACGCGTTCTGAAGGCGGATGTTCTCGTCGAACAGTATCTCGACCTTACCGTTGCTCACACCAGTGGCATTGATGCCCGGTGTAGATTTGACAAGCACCGGCGGATCCTCGTCATAAGGACCACCATCAGGGTGACCGACGCTTGCACAAGCTACCGGCAACACAAGGGAGAGTGCATATAAGAGAGTTTCCTTTATCCTCATTATTACTTGTTCATGTTCATCAGTTCCTCAATATACTGTCGGCTGTTGCTGAGACGGGGAACCTTATGCTGGCCTCCCAGCTTGCCCTTGCTCTTGAGCCAGTCGCTGAAGAGATTCTTGCGTGCGACAACAAGCTCAAGTTGCTGCATTGTCTTGTTCTTGAAGCGCTTTGCCTCGTAGTCAGAATTTATCTGCTGTAGCGAAAGGTCGAGCACCTCAACGAACTTCTCCAGTGAAGACGGCTCCTTGGCGAACTCAATGAGCCATTGGTGACGACACTGCGCGTTGCTGTCCATGAACACAGGTGCGGCTGTATACTCAAGCACCTGGGCACCGGTCTCCTCGCAGGCCTTCAACAGTCCCTTCTCGGCATTGTCAACCACAAGTTCCTCACCGAAGGCATTGATGAAGTGCTTTGTACGGCCCGATATCACTATCTTATAAGGGTCCTTGCTTGTGAAACGTACTGTGTCGCCAATCATATAACGCCACAGACCGCACGATGTTGAGATGAGCATCGCGTAATTCTTGCCAACCTCGACCTCCCAGAGAGGGAGCACACGTGGATTGGGCGAGTCAAACTCATCAAAAGGAATGAACTCGTAGAAGACATCATAGTCAATCATGAGCAACATCGCAGGATCGGCAGGGTCGTTCTGTATACCGAAGAAGCCCTCGCTTGCGTTGTATGTCTCCATGTACTTCATGTCATCCTTGCGGATAAGCTGCTTGTACTGCTCACGGTAAGGGGTGAATGCCACACCACCGTGGAAGAATACCTCAAGGTCAGGCCACAGTTCCTCGACACCCTTCTTGCCTGTAATGTCAAGCATATGCTTGAGCACAGCCATCATCCATGAAGGCACACCCGAGAGGTTTGTGACATTGACATTACATGTCGCGCGTGCTATCCTGTCCATCTTCTCCTCGAAGTCGCTCAAGAGAGCAATCTCCTTACCCGGGACACGCATCATGTTCACGAATGCGCTGCAGTTCTCGATAAGGATTGCACTGAGGTCACCTACAAGACTGCCGGGAAGGTTGTAATTGGGGGCATGGCTACCACCGAGGATAAGACCCTTTCCTGCGAATATGCGGCTTGACGGGTTATTGGCAAGATACTGCGCCACGACATCAAAGCCACCCTTGTAGTGAGCATTCTGCAAGCCCTGTGGTGTCACGGGAATGAACTTGCTCTTGTCATTGGTTGTTCCCGATGACTTCGCGAACCACTTGCAACGTCCTTTCCAAAGCACGTCCTTCTCGCCCTGGCGCATGCGGTCAATATACCCTTTAAGGGTCTCGTAATCCTGCACGCCTACCGACTTGGCAAACATCTCATAGTTTCTGATGTCGGCATAGCCGTGCTTGATACCCCACTCCGTGCCTGCCGCTGTGTTCACAAGTCGGTGCAGCACTGCACGCTGGATGTTCTCGGCATCCGTAGCATACTTCGCAATATTCTTGACCCTGTGGTTCATCACAGGTTTCACAAATGGTGTCAGATTCATTACCGTCTTCTATTTATTATATAGCCCGGCAGACATTACATCTGCCGGGTAGATATTCCTAAATTACTCAGCCTTTCTCTCCTTGTAGCTGTCGAGGCCATTGTCAAGGAAACGGATATATGCATCAACATCAGGGTTGTAGCTGTATGGTGATGCCAATGGGTCACCGTGAGCATCCACGATTACGTAGAATGGCTGTGCACTGCCACCGAACTTGTAGTTCTGGAGGTATGTCCACTTCTCGCCCACAGTTGTGATCCACATCTTCTTGCCGTTCTCGCCCTCAACCTGGAATGGTTTCTCGAGCTCTGTCTTGTCATCAACGTAGAGAGATGCAACGATGTAGTCCTCGCGCATTGTCTCGATAACGCGGTCATCGCTCCATACTGCGGCCTCCATCTCACGGCAGTTCACACAACCGTGGCCTGTAAAGTCAAGCATGATTGGCTTACCGGTGTTCGCACTCATCTGCAATGCAGCGTCGAAATCATCGGTATGAGGATGGAACTCGTTATCGTAGAGGCTGAAGTCCTGAGTCTTCATTGGTGGTGCGAAGGCACTGATAGCCTTACATGGTGCACCCCACAGACCTGGAATCATGTAGATTGCGAATGCGATTGTAACCAGACCCGCGAAGAAACCTGGAACAGATGTCTTACCGTCACCCTCGTCATCGTGTGGGAAACGTACGAGACCGAGCAGATAGAAACCGAGAATCATGAACAGTGCAATCCACAATGCGAGGAATGTCTCGCGGTCAAGGATACCCCAACCGTATGCAAGGTCAGCAACAGAGAGGAACTTGAGTGAGAACGCAAGCTCAACGAAACCGAGCACAACCTTGATTGTGTTCATCCAGCTACCTGAACGTGGAGTCTGCTTGAGAAGCGATGGGAACAACGCGAAGAGTGTGAATGGCAATGCCAACGCCAATGAGAAGCCGAGCATACCGATAGATGGAGCCAGGATCTCACCTGAATCGGCAACAGAAACGAGCATGAAGCCGATGATAGGACCTGTACAAGAGAATGAAACGAGTACAAGTGTGAACGCCATGAGGAAGATGCTCAGGAGACCTGTTGTGCTACCGGCCTTCTCGTCAACCTTATTTGTCCATGATGATGGCAATGTAAGCTCGAAACCACCCAGGAACGATGCACCGAAAGCAACGAGCATCAGGAAGAAGAAGATGTTGAACACTGCACTTGTAGAGAGGGCGTTCAATGCACCCGCACCGAAGATAAGTGTAACACAGATACCCAGCACAAGGTAAATCACAACGATTGACGCACCATAGATGACTGCCTCACGGATAGCCTTTCCACGATCCTTTGAACGCTTGAGGAAGAAGCTCACGGTCATCGGGATGATTGGCCATACACACGGTGTAAGCAACGCTACAAGACCTGCACCGAAACCGAGGATGAAGATGAGCCACAATGAAGAGCTGCTCTCCTCGCCCAATGAGTTCAGTTCACCGATAACGCTTCTCCAGTGATACTCCTTTGAGTTCTTGTCAAGCTCGGCTGCATTTACAGCGGCAGGCTCGGCTGCAGGTTCCTCTACTGGAGCAACCTCCTCAGCGACAGCCTCCTCAACAACAGGTGCTGGAGCCTCCTCCTTCTTGGTCTCCGCTTTCACCTCCTTGGCTGGCTTTGTCTCCTTGGCTACAGGGGCTGTAACGACTGGAGTGATAGGAGTTGCAGGCTTTGTCTCTGTTACCTGGAGCTTCTGTGGCTCTACGTCGCTCTTGCCCTTAACCTCGAAATCGTAACGGCCTACATAGCACTGGCCATCACCGCATGACTGGTAGCTAACGGTACCCTCGATACGGTAGTCGCCACCTGTCAACTTGATCTTCTGTGTAAAGAGAGCAGAACCCTCATAGTATGTAACATCCATCTCGAATGTAGAGTCATACTCAGTCTTGGCACCGTCGCCGGCAATGAGCTCGCCCACGATCTCGGCACCCTCAACCTTGTGGTACTTCACGCTCAAAGGCATTGGACCGCCCTTGGGCACGTTTGTAGAATAGAGATGGAAACCGTCGTCAACGAGAGCATCGAAAACGATTGTACCCTCACTGCCCTTGACAGTAACAGTCTCTTCCATAGATACGGGGTCAAAACCACCGAACTGCGCAGCGGCCTGAAGGACCGACAGCAACATCATAAAAGATAAAAACAGTTTTTTCATTTGTCAATATTTTATTTAATTCTATAATTCCAACGGATTCTTGCGTATTCTCCACTCGGCAGGGTAAAGGTTATTGGCCCTGTTGCCGATATTCTTTACAAAGCCTATGGGCGTTCCCTTGTATGTGAGCAGGAGATGTCCCACCGGCGCATCGGCAAACAGCAGTGCCTCGCGATGCAGATAGGCAAGAGCCTTCTCACGCTCCAGTTCCACGGTATTGAACGCCTGTGCAACGAGTTCGGTACTCATGGCCAATGCATGCAACGGCAATATCTTGTTGTTCTTCACCTCGGCAAGCGGCAATGCCATATGCAAGACCTTGAGTTTCTGTTGCAGGGCAAGCATCGCGGCCGTGTGTTCCTTTGGCATTGCAATGACAGTATCACCCTGCATTACAAAATCAAAGTCAGCGGGAGCGGCAATCCACTTTGCAACCTCGGACTTGAGCTTTGCCGGAGCAAGCTGCATACGCGGTGCCTTGGGTTGCACTGCCGTAGACGAGCCGTCCTTGCGCAATACGGCAAGGAAGAGTCCTTCACCGGCTGTATATCCGGGGATGAAGCGGTATACAGGCAAGCCCTCTGTCGTGAGAGAACCCGTAATGTTCCACTCATCGTCAATCTTGACCTCGAGGACTTCGGCACCGAGTTCATTTGCAATCCACTCCACACAATCCTCGTTCTCCTCGCGGTTGAAGGTACAGGTACTGTAGACCATCAGACCGCCCGGACGGAGCGACTCCCAGATATCAGCGACAATCTCGCGCTGTCTCCTGGCGCACTGCTCCACATTCGACACACTCCACTGCTCAACGGCATATGAATCCTTGCGGAACATACCCTCGCCCGAGCAAGGGGCATCGACCAGAACGAAGTCAAAGAAATTGCGGAACGGAGCAAAGTCAGCAGGCTCGTTCCTTGTAACGAGCGACGCTGCATTACCCCACTTCGTTACATTCTCGGCAAGTATCTGCGCCCTCAAAGGCACAGGCTCGTTAGACACCAGCATACTGCCCTGCGGGAGCTGTGACAGCAGGAGGGTCGACTTGCCACCAGGTGCAGCACAGAGATCCAACGCACGTACAGGCCTGTCGACATACTGCCTGACGGCCTGCTCGACGAACATTGATGAAGCCTCCTGCACATAGTAGCACCCGGCATGGAACAGAGGGTCGGCTGTGAACACCGGACGCGACTCAAGGTAGCGGCCCGCACTGGCCCATGGAACAGCATTCAACGAGGAATCAGCCTCCATCTTACGATCGTTAAAACGGATACTCACGACAGGCTCCGTTTCAAGCGCCTGCACAAAACGTCCGTATCTCTCCTCACCGAAGAGAGCCCGCGTTCTCTCGACAAATTTCCCGTTCAGTTCCATTCTCTGTTATCAGTCACTTAGCCGGTAAAAGCCCCGAACACATGCCGCAAGCAGACACGAAGCCACTTTACCACTCTAATAATTTGCAAAGATAAGAAAAATATGCAACAATGCGGGTTTTTAATGCATATTATTAAAAATATAAACAATTTTTACCCGCGCGCGACAGAGATTTCACTCACGCCGAATTTATATCATTTTGGCTTTCACTTTTCGGCATAAAATGCGTATCTTCGCAAAAATAAAAAGATTCCCATGAAACAATATTTGGATTTATTGGACAGAATACTCACCGAAGGCACAAGAAAGGATGACAGGACCGGCACGGGCACCATCAGCGTCTTCGGACACCAGATGCGCTTCAACCTTGAAGACGGCTTCCCATGCCTGACCACAAAGAAGCTACACCTGAAATCAATCATACATGAGCTCTTGTGGTTCCTCAATGGCGACACCAACGTGAAGTACCTGCAGGAGAACGGAGTGAGGATATGGAACGAGTGGGCCGACGAGAACGGCGACTTGGGACACATCTACGGTTACCAATGGCGCTCGTGGCCAGGATATGACGGCGAGCACATCGACCAGATAAAGGAGGTTGTGGAGACTATCAAGAACAACCCGGACTCGCGCCGCATCATCGTGAATGCATGGAATGTGGCCGACATAAAGAACATGAACCTTCCGCCATGCCACGCGATGTTCCAGTTCTACGTAGCCGACGGCAAGCTCAGCCTCCAGCTCTACCAGCGCAGTGCCGACTGCTTCCTTGGCGTACCGTTCAACATTGCATCATATGCCCTGCTGTTGCAGATGATGGCACAGGTGACAGGCCTCAAGGCAGGCGAGTTCATCCATACACTCGGCGACGCACACCTTTACGTGAACCACATTGAGCAGGCAAAGTTGCAGCTCACACGCGAGCCGAAGAAATTGCCACGTATGGTGATAAACCCTGACATCAAGGATATTTTCTCTTTCAAGTTCGAAGATTTCTCACTTGAGGACTACGACGCACACCCACACATCAAGGGCGTCGTGGCCGTATAAAAGATACTTATGCAAAAGATAGCACTCATTGCGGCAATAGCCGAGAACAACGCCATCGGATTCGGCAACAAGCTCATCTATTGGTTGCCAAACGACCTGAAGCGATTCAAGGAACTCACTACAGGCCATACAATCATCATGGGAAGCAACACATTCCGTTCACTGCCCAAAGGTGCATTGCCAAACCGCAGGAACATCGTACTGTCACGCAAGGAAAGCGCCTTCCCCGGCTGCGAGACCTTCAGTTCACTTGAGGAGGCACTGGCAAATTGCCACAGCGAGGATATCGTATACATCATAGGCGGCGAGACACTGTACCGCGCGGCAATGCCCATAGCGGACATCCTGTGCCTTACAGAGATCAAGGACACCCCGGTACAGGCCGATGCATTCTTCCCTACATTCGACAAGAAGGAATGGGAAATCATCGAGGAGGAGTCATACAGCGCCGACGAGAAGCACACACACGACTACCGCTTCGTTACATACGCAAAGCGTGATATCTGACAAGGACATAAGCTAAAGAAGACATAGCATTGCGCCCTGAAATCAAATGATCTCAGGGCGCAATGCATATCACAAGCCACACCCACAAATACAGGCCGTGGGATTTTGCTCCACCCTACGCAGGTAAACACATTCCATCGAGAGGGAGCACAAACAACCGATTCAACAAAAAAAGAAATGGCCACAACTATGTTGCGGCCATTTTCAGTATCAGTTTATCAATTACTGCTCGTTTCTCTTTACATCATACTCGGCTGAGTACATGATTGCGAGTGCACCGATCTCACGGAGCTCCTCCTTCACGTCGCTCACAACACCCATCTGGGTACTTGGGCGTCTTCTGCCCTCGGCGCCGTCACCGGCATCCACCTTGAGGACAACACGCATCTGCGCCTTGTCATCACCCTTCATTGTGTTGTGCTCCTCTGCCACGTGCTTACCAACCTCATAAACCTCAATGAACTTGTCATTGATCTGTACACGTGTACCCGAACCGAGCTGCTTCTGGTGATTCTGGTTTGGTGTACCGATATAGAGGTTGATGGCTGCAGTCTTACGCTCAATCTTTGAAAGCTCAGTTCCTGATGGAGCCTTGAACTCTACCTTGAGCTCCTCCTCACGCATTGATGTCACAATCATGAAGAAGAAGAGGATAGAGAAGATCAAGTCAGGAAGAGAAGATGTATTCAACTCAGGCATCTCTGCCTTTCCCTTATTGTTAAATTTACTCATAACTCATCAAATTATTGAACGGTTTCGGTATACTCCTGAGGTTTAGCCTCGTAGATTTTCAGCTTATAGTACTGCTGACAAACCTCCTGCTGGTTACCGTCAAGATCCTTATAAGACTTACCGTATGCATCCTGAGCGAGCTGGTCACGCAACTCATTGTAAGCACCGTACAACTCATTAGCAACCTTGAAGTATACGCTATACTCCGAAGCTCTATCGGTTGTCAATGTGATTACGTGGTTCTTTGAGATGTTACGTGGCTGATTGTCGGGAAGGGCGTGTGAATTACCGTCCTTATCCTTCCATACAACGAATGTATCAATCATCACAGGATATGTCTCAAGGCCCTGTGCAACAACGTTACCGCGTGCGTCTGTAATCTGGTTACAGATGAAGTCCTTGGCAATCCAACGCAATTTCTCAAAAGGAACATCGGTTACCTTTACATCATATCTGCTCTCGAACTCCTGAACGTCCATATCGCCTGGCTTAACGAGAATCTTACTGTGCATGTTCACATTTACAGCAAGAACGTTTCTCTGCAGGATCTTTGGCGGAGGAGTATTGTCTTCTGTTTTCTCCGGAAGGCGCGAGTTCAAACCTGTCTGGTGGCTCATAGAAGTCACGACAAGGAAGAAAATCAACAGGATGAATGAGATATCGGCTGTTGAGCTGGCGTTGATTCCGGGTACTTTTCTACTACCTTTAGCCATAGTTCAATTACTTAACTTTATTAATGCCCTTGAAAACACCAGACAAGCTTACGAGTGTAGCTACGACGCTGAGGATAAAGAGCACATACTGTACGTAGAGCAAAGTATCTGTCAGAACCATAGAACCGGTATCCTCGCAAACCACGTTATTGATAAGGATAGGAGCAACAGCACCACTGTTGATAGCCTCGAGTGAGTTCACATCCGCTGAAGATGAAACCACATAAGCTACAACAACAAGCGCAGCAGCAAGGATAAAGCCGAACAGACCCTTGAAGGCCTCCTTAGGGCTATCCATGAAGTTCTTAACCAAAGCCAAAGCCTGATAGAACACGATCAGGACAATAGGAATAATCACCAATAAATACATCCAATACATGAGTGCATTCAGGAACTCCGGGCTTGTAAGTGGCTTCTCCTGGCCAGGAAGTACTATCTCGTTGTCAAAGCCAACGAAAAAGAACAGGCCAAGTAACACCAACGTTACAGCGAGTAGCGCCAGCAATACATATTTGGACACTTTGATATACAATTCAGCTTTCATAACTATATAATTTATTTAGAGCTGTTATTACTTCTTCAAGTTAAACTTTGTCAAAAGATCCAAGAGAGTGATTGAGCAATCCTCCATGTCTGATACGAGAGCCTCGATCTTGGTAAGGATGAAGTTGTAGAATACCTGGAGGATAAGAGCTACGAGAATACCGTAGATAGTTGTGATAAGAGCGACCTTCATACCACCGGCAACGATAGTTGGAGAGATATCACCCTTCTGCTGGATTTCGTCGAATGACATGACCATACCGATCACAGTACCCAAGAATCCGAGTGATGGAGCCATGGCGATGAACAATGTGATCCATGAGCAGTTCTTCTCGAGCATTGAAGACTGGAGGCTACCGTAAGAAACTACTGAGCGCTCAACTGTCTCAAGACCCTCGTCGATACGGAGAAGACCCTGGTAGCAGATAGCGGCAACAGGACCTGCTGTATTGCGGCAAACGTCCTTAGCAGCCTCTACGTCGTTCTTAGCAAGAGCATCAGCAATCTTAGCCATCAACTTCTTTGTGTTAACGTCAGCCATGCTCAAGTAGATGATACGCTCGATACAGAAAGCAAGACCGATAACCATCGCGATTGCTACGAGAGCCATGAACTCAGCACCACCCTCGAT
>JAFYWE010000123.1 GCA_017558165.1 Bacteroidaceae bacterium | reverse complement strand
GCCGAAGAAAAAGAAAAAAGGCGATAAGGGCGGTCCAAGAAACAAGCGTGGCCGTGGGGGCAGGAAACCAGCTGCAGCCAAGAACGGAACAAAGGAGGATGGCAAGAAAGAGTCAAGAGGCCGTAACCGTCGCAGGGGTGACAAGAAATCTACATCTTCGCCCGACGCCTCAAAAGCACCCGTAGCAGCAGAGTCGCAGCCTACAACAACACCCGCACATGAATCGCAGGCTACTAAGGAGAACGGTGGCGAGAAAAAGAAGAGAAATAACCGCCGTTATCGCCGTCCAAGGAAAAAGGATGATAGCGCTGGCCAGCCAAAGGAACAATAATACGTCAACTGTATGGCTATAATCAAAGAGGTAAGAGGCTTCACGCCTAAAATAGGCGCCAACTGCTACATGGCCGAGACTGCGGCAATCATTGGCGATGTAACCATCGGTGACAACTGCTCTATTTGGTTCGGCACGGTCTTGCGCGGTGATGTCAACAGCATCACTATTGGCAACAACGTGAACATCCAGGACGGCGCCGTGGTGCACACCCTGTACCAGCGTTCTAAGACTGTAATCGGTGACAATGTGTCTATAGGACACAACGCCACAGTCCACGGTGCAACCGTAGAGAGCAACAGCCTAATTGGAATGGGAGCCACAATCCTTGACAACGCAGTCGTGGAGAGCGGTGCCATTGTAGCGGCAAACGCACTGGTGACATCGGGAATGCGTGTCGAGGGTGGATGGATATATGCCGGAGTACCCGCCAAGAAGATAAAGGAGGTAAGCAAGGAACAGCAGAAGGACATTGTTGAGCGCATTGCCAACGATTATATAATGTATGCTTCGTGGTACAAATAAATGATCTCATTCTGAACATCTGCGAAGAATCTGTTAGATTTTTCACTACGTTCAAAATGACAGTTTCTTATTTAATAAGTGTATAAGATAACAACAAAAAATAAACCATTATGAAACAACTATTTTCATTATTGACAGCAATTCTGTTGTCGGCAACATCATTCGCCGGCAACGACATCACACTGCGTGATGTAATGTACGGAGGCTACTGGCCTGAGACATATGCGGCTATCAAGCCCATGGCCGACGGCGAGCACTTCGCACGCATGAGCCCCGACCGCACAATGATTCTCATGGGTTCATTCAAGAACGGTGAGATTGTCGACACCCTCTTCAACGCTACTACAGCACGTGGCTTCGACAAGAAGCGCATCGACGGTTACCAGTTTTCACCCGACGAGAAGCTCATTCTGTTGCAGACCGACACACGCAGTATCTACCGCCACTCGTTCACTGCAGAGCACTACATCTTCAACCGTAAGAACAACAAGGCCGAGGTGCTTTCACAGAACGGCGCACAGCAGGTTCCGAAGTTCTCGCCCGATGGTACAATGGTTGCCTTCGTACGCGACAACAACCTATTTCTCGTAAAGTTGCTCTTCGGTAACAGCGAGTCACAGATCACAACTGACGGCGAGTTCCGCAAGATCATCAACGGTATCCCCGACTGGGTGTACGAGGAGGAGTTCGCCACAAACTGCTCTTATGACTTCAGTGCCGACAGCAAGGTAATCGCATACATCAAGTACGACGAGAGCGAGGTGATGATGTACGACATGCCAATGTACAACGGCGGTCAGAGCAAGGAGTACTTCGACTTCAGCAAGCCATACAGCTTCAAGTACCCAGTAGCAGGTGCCGACAACGCAAAGATATCGGTACACTCTTTCGATATCAAGAGCCGCGTTACACGCCAGCTCGACGTTAACATCCCCGAGGAGGGTTACATCCCCCGCATCAAGTTCACCAAGGACCCCAACACCCTTGCGGTACTCACACTCAACCGTCACCAGAGCGTTCTTGAGATCCACGCTGTGAACCCATTGTCAGGCGTGAGCAAGACAATCCTTCGCGAGGAGAGCGACACATACCTCAACGAGCACACATATGCAAACATCGAGTTCCTCGACAAGTTTTTCGTGTTCCAGAGTGAGCGTAGCGGTTACAACCACCTCTACCTCTACAACCTTGCCGGCGAGCTCGTGCGCCCAATCACAAGCGGTAAATACGAGGTGAAGACATTCTACGGCTGGGACAGCAAGAAGAATGAGTTCTACTACTCAAGCAACGAGGGCAGCCCATTGCGCGAGAGTATATATAAGGTTAATGCAAAGGGCAAGAAGACCAAGCTCACAAGCAAGGAGGGTACAAACTCCGCTGTCTTCAGTGCCGGAATGAAGTACTTCATCAACACATACTCAAGCATCGACACCCCACACACCGTTACAGCAAATGATTGCAATGGCAAGCTCCTCAAGACCCTTATCGACAACAAGGAGCTCAAGGAGCGTCTTGCACAGTTCAACATGCCATCAAAGGAGTTCTTCACATTCAAGACAAGCGACGGCGTTGAGCTCAACGGCTGGATGGTAAAGCCATACGACTTCAATGCAAGCAAAAAATATCCCGTGATCCTCTTCCAGTACAGTGGTCCCTACTCACAGCAGGTACACGACAGCTGGTACATCGGTAACTACGGCAACGCAATGTTCGAGAGCTACATGGCGGGCGAAGGCTTCATCATGGTATGTGTCGACGGACGCGGTACAGGCGGACGCGGTACAGAGTTCGGCAAGTGTACCTACCTCAAGATTGGTCAGTACGAGCCTGCCGACCAGGTAGAGACTGCAAAGTATATGGCCACACTCCCCTACGTCGACAAGGACAATATCGGTATCTGGGGTTGGAGCTTCGGTGGTTACAACACCCTCATGTCAATGAGCCAGCCCGAGGCGGTGTTCAAGGCTGGTGTTGCCGTTGCCGCTCCAAGTGACTGGCGTTTCTACGACACTGTGTACACCGAGCGTTACATGCGTACTCCAAAGGAGAATAAGGAGGGATATGACAAGGGTTCTGCCGCTGTCAACGCAGCAAACCTCCATGGCCACCTGTTGCTTGTTCACGGAACAGCCGACGACAACGTTCACCTGCGCAACATGATACATTATATCTCTGCGCTCACACAGGCGAACAAGAAGTTTGAGACTGCGCTCTACCCCGACAGCAACCACAGCATCTATCACGGAGCAAACACCCGTTTCCACCTCTTCGAGCAGATTGCTGAGTTCTTCAAGGCGAACCTCAAGTAATGAGTCGTAAGACAATATATCCAAATCCCGCCACGTGCAATTGCACGTGGCGGGATTACTTTTTGTGTCAATATGGCTGTTGACCCATGACCAAAGGATTAATCCTGAAATGCAGTGAGGGATCTCTAAAATAGCGTTGAGAAATCTCCCTTCCGGTCGATACGATACCAACGCTTGGTATTATAGTTTTGGGTCAACATCTATAATTACCTTATTTTATCCATTACTATCAAATACAAAAAAAAGAGAGCATCGCAAAAGCGGTGCTCTC
>JAFYWE010000122.1 GCA_017558165.1 Bacteroidaceae bacterium | reverse complement strand
ATATACTGCACTCGCTGTGAAATGTCAAAGTAAACTTTGCCTATCTCGCTCGTTTGTTACGATATTTGCGGTAAAGCTCGAGAATTGTTGCAATTTTTATAAATAAAGATATTTATTATGAAACTGTCTGTAAAAAACTAAGCTATGAATCTTCTATCGGCGTTTGTGTTGCTTGCTCTTTTTTCGATTGATGTGGCAGCGCAGAGTGTCAACAGGAAAATGGGCAAACCCACGGCCGAGGAGTTGAACATGACGGTCTATGATGCCGATTCGTCTGCAGTGGCTGTAGTGCTCTACAAAGAGTCTTATGTCAGCTATGATTGGGGCCGCGACGATTTCCAGGTCACTTACAATTTCAAAAGACGTATAAAGATTCTCAAGGAAGAGGGTGTAGAATATGCGAACGGAACAATCGTTTACATTGACAAAAAGGACAAAAGTCTTCTGAAAGAGCATGTCTATGGTCTTGAGGCGTCGGCCTACAATCTTGAGAACGGCAAGGTGGTGCGCAATAAGATGAAGGATGAGAATGTGTTCACGGAGCGTGTGACAGACAATGTGATGCAGATGAAGTATGCAGTGCCCCAGGCGAAGGTGGGCAGTGTGGTCGAGGTGGAGTACAAGATTGTCTCCGATTATTTCTTCCAGCCTCGCGACTGGTTCGCACAGGAGGAGATTCCCGTACGTTATGCCGAGCTTGAGATGCTTATCCCGGAATTCATCTCCTTCAATATCGAAAATCATGGAGCGGCTCTTCTGAATGTGACCTCTACGCCGTCTAACCAGAATATGTCTATCGGCGGCGGGCTTGTCGCGTGTTCGTCCGAGGAACGCAAGTATGTGGGAGAATATCTTCCTGCCATAAAGGATGAAGAGTATGTGTGGTGTCCGCGGGACTATCTTACTCAAGTGAATATAGAGTTCAACGGTTATGATATACCGGGTGTGATACATCAGAGTTATTCCGGAAGCTGGGACCAGGTAGACAAGACTCTTTTTGATGACAGTGATTTCGGTGGCCGTATGAAGGCGTCCAATCCATTGCGTGAGGAGATGGAGGCTTTGTGCCTTGATACCTTGCCTACCGTGGAGAGGAAAGTTGTTGCCATTTATGGTCTTCTCAAGAGCCGTGTCAAGTGGAATGGCAAATATGCCTTGAGGGGAAATAATTTCCGTCAGGTCCTCAAGGACGGAACAGGAGATAATGCAGATATAAACTTCATACTCATGAGCATGCTCAAGGATGCCGGTATTTCTTCTTATCCTGTGGTTATGAGCCGTAGGGACGAGAGGGCCTTGCCATATTCGCATCCTAGCATCGACCGCTTGTCTACCTTTGTGGTCGGTGTGCTTGAGAACGAGACGACGCTCATGTTCATTGATGCATCGGTGGAGCATGGTTATGTTAATGTCCTTCCTCCCCTGCTCATGACTTCCAGGGCCAGGCTCATGATGCCGGGCAATTGCCAGTGGATCAATCTCCAGCAGTTGGGCTCACACTCGTTACGTCGCACAATACAGGCTTCGCTGAGTGCCGAAGGAGCTATAGAAGGCCTTGCGTCTACCTATTATTACGGAATAGAGGCGGCTGACAAGCGCGAAGGGTATTTTGCGGCAAAGGACAGCGCTGATTATGTAAAGGCTATCGAGGAGGATAAGTCGATTGACGTTACGGAATACAACAGTTTCTCTATGAAGGATTTTACTCCTGTGGTCCGCGATGTGTTCAAATTCACAAAGAGTGCCGATGTCAACGGTGACTACATATATGTGAATCCTATGCTTTTCGCCCACGTGGAGGCTTCTCCTTTCGTTAACGAAAAACGTGACTTGCCGGTAGAGTTCCCTAACCAGACGCAATATACTGTCAATGTGGTGCTTGACATCCCCGAAGGTTATGTTGTTGAAGATAAGCCTGAGCCTTGCAATATAAAGATGAGTGACGGTGGTCTCTCTCTGTTGTATAACATAGTGCAGCAGGGCAACAAACTGGTGCTCAAATATTCGTTCAATCTCGGCAATATGATGTATCTGCCGTCCGATTATCAGGAACTGAAATGGTTCTGGGATTTCGTGGCCGAGAAGAACAATGCTATGCTGGTGCTCAAGAAACAGTGATGCCATGAGAAAACTGCTGTTGTTCCTGTTGTTGTTTGCGCAGGGAGTCGCTGTCCATGCACAGGTCTATTCCGTTGTCGAGGAGAGTACGACGGATGTAGAGTATATCTCTGCTACGCAGATGGTGTGCAGGGAGCGGCGTGTGATAACCGTTCTTGACAAGAAGGGTCTTCATGCAGCCGATTTTCAGGTGAGCCTCAATAAGGGTTATTCCTCGTTGAACCGTTTCTCGGGTGTTGTGGCAGATGCCAATGGTAAGGTGGTGCGCAAGATTAAGAAAGGGGACCTTGCGTATTCCGAGTACTCTGAAATGCTCGCCGACGATGCCTGTTATTACCATTATGGATGTGTGTCTCCTGGCTATCCTTTCACGGTGACATACGAATGGGAAGAGAAACATGAAGATGGAATAGTGGGTTTACCGCTTTTTGTCCCGCAGAACGAGTATCATCAGGCTGTGCGCAGTGCGCATTATCACCTTGAAGCCTCTCAGGGGCTTGAATTCGGATATAAAGTGTTCAATGTCGATGCTGACGTCAAGGAGAGTGTTGGGGAAAAGGGACGCAAGGTGCTCGATATTGTGCTTGATAGTTTGCCGGCGCTTCGTAAGGAACCATTCTCTCCCTCTATGTACGAACTTTTGCCTCATGCTTATGTCGTTCCTGCAACGTTTGTCTTTGACGGTTATGAGGGCAGTTACGCAAGCTGGCAAGAGTATGCGGCGTGGCTCCATTCTCTTATGGAGGGTAGAGGCGTATTGCCGCAGGACTTTGTCTTGGAACTGAAACAAAAGGCATCGCAGTGCGGTGGTGACCGCGAGAAAGTGCAGCTTGTTTATGACATTCTCGCTTCGTCTACACGATATGTCAGCGTTCAGCTGGGTGTAGGCGGTATGCAGCCGGCTCCGGCGTCCGATGTCCATCGCACAGGTTATGGCGATTGCAAGGCTTTGACGAATTATGCACGGGCAATGTTGGCAGAGCTGGGGATAGAGTCAAATTACGTGGTAATAAATACTGAACGGGAGGATGTCACGAAGGATTTTGTCAACGGAGCGCAATTCAATCATGCAATACTGCAGGTGCCTCTTCCTGGTGATACGCTGTGGCTGGAGTGTACCAATCCGACGTTGCCGTTGGGCTATCTGCACGACGGTATTGCCGGGCATGAGGCTCTTGTTGTTGATGATGCCGGTGGTGTAGTGTGTCGTTTGCCTGCATATGCCGACTCGTTGAATGTCCAGTTGAACAGGATGACGCTGACGCTTGCTGCCGACGGTGGGGTGGTTGCTGCAGTGCGACGTGAATGCAGGGCTGCTCAATATGAGTCTCTCAAGTTCTTTTCAAGGCTCTCCGAAGTTGAAAAGCGCGACTTTTTGCGTTCGTCTCTGGATATGCCCAATGCCGATGTCGGCGGAATCGGTATTGAGGAAATCAAGGATGGTGAACCGTTTTTTGCGGTCGAGTGCTCTGCGGAGTCGGGCCGTTACGGCTCAAGAAGCGGCAACAGGCTCTTCCTTCCGTTGAATCCTTTCAAATCAACGGTATCTCTCCCCGAAGAGGAGGAACGCCGCTCGGATATTGTGATAAGAAGCGGTGGTGTCTATCTGGACAGCGTAGAATTCGTTTTACCCGATGGTTTAGAGGTCGAGTCTTTGGCGGAGCCGGTCGATGTCTCTACACCTTTCGGTAGTGTAAGCCTCAATGTTGTGCAGGAGGGCAATTCTGTTTTCGTGGTCCAAAGGTCGAGTATTGTTAAAGGACGTTATCCCAAGGAGATGTACGGGGCTCTGCGGTTATTTGTGAAGCTCCTGTCCGGTATAAGCGACTCTAAGATGGTTCTCCGTAAGGTCAAATAGACTTTTATCTGTCATAACGGCTGTCCGCCGCCTGAATATTCAGGCGGCGGACAGTTGCTTTTGTGTGCCTGTTATCTGAAAAAATTATCTGAAAAAATATTATTTACCCCGAAAAAATATGCACTTGATGCCGGAATATACAATCACTTTTTGTAATTTTACAAGTTGAAGAGAATTTGCTTTAATTTGCCCGTAATGTAGAGTTTGAGTATCGGCGTGCGGTTGACAGGTCCCGAGGGCAGGCCTGGAATGATTTTTATGGGTATAACCCTTAATAGAGCATCTCTTCCCGAGCAAAGTAAAAATAAAAATAATATATAATGGGTCAGAAATGGAAATATCAACCTCCGACATACGAACAGACTTTAGCGGCTAAGGCGCTATCGGCAGAGTTGGACATGAGTCCCATACTTTGCAGTTTGCTCGTCAAGCGGGGAATAACCTCCACCGCCGAGGCCAGGAACTTCTTCCGTCCCAAGCTCTCCAATCTCCATAACCCGTTCCTCATGAACGATATGGACGTTGCGGTAGCGCGCCTTAACAAGGCTCTCGGAAAAAAGGAACGTATACTTGTATACGGTGACTACGATGTCGACGGCACCACAGCCGTGGCTCTTGTCTACAAGTTCCTGCAGCAGTTTTCTTCGAATATAGACTACTATATTCCCGACCGCAACGAGGATGGTTACGGCATATCAAAGAGAGGAGTGGATTATGCCTATTCTACGGGCGTGAAACTCATCATTGTGCTCGATTGTGGCATAAAGGCGATTGATGAGATTGCCTATGCAAAGTCGTTGGGCATAGACTTCATTGTGTGTGACCACCACGTCCCCGATGAGGAACTGCCATGCGCGGTCGCTATCCTCAATCCCAAGAGGGTCGATTCGACATACCCTTATCCGCACCTTTCGGGCTGTGGAGTGGGCTTCAAGTTCATGCAGGCCTTTGCTATGGACAACGGCATACCGGCCGAACAGCTATATACGCTTCTTGACCTTGTGGCTGTGAGCATCGCGTCGGACCTCGTACCCATTATGGGCGAGAACCGCATACTCGCGTTCCACGGAATCAAGCAGATAAACCATAGCCCAAGCATCGGTCTCAAGGCCATCATCCAGGTGTGCGGTCTTGCCGAGAAGGAGATAAGCATCAACGATATCATCTTCAAGATAGGTCCACGCATCAATGCGTCGGGTCGCATACAGCAGGGTAAGGTGGCTGTTGACCTTCTCATCGAGAATAACCTGCGTGCGGCGCTTGATATGAGCCAGCAGATAAATGAGTTCAACGAGACACGCAAGGAGCTTGACAAGAGCATGACCGAAGAGGCCAACCAGATTGTCGAGGGTCTTGAGAGCTTTGACGAGCAGCGCGCCATTGTCATCTTCAACCCCGACTGGCACCGTGGTGTCATCGGCATCGTTGCGTCACGTCTCACCGAGGTCTATCACCGTCCTGCGGTGGTAGTGACATGTACCGGCGACATGGCTACGGGTTCAGCGCGTTCGGTGACCGGCTTCGATGTCTACAAGGCCATGGAGAGCTGTCGCGACCTGCTCGATAACTTCGGCGGTCACACCTATGCGGCCGGTTTCTCGCTCAAGGTCGAGAATGTGGAGGCCTTTGCACAGCGTTTCAAGGATTATGTATCGGATAACATCCTGCCCGAGCAGACAGCTCCGGTCATTGATATCGATGCCGAGATCGATTTCCACCAGATAACGCGCAAGTTCTTCAATGACCTCAAGAAGTTCGCGCCTCACGGTCCCGATAACCCCAAGCCGATATTCTGTACGCATAACGTATGTGACTACGGAACAAGCAAGGTGGTGGGTCGTCGTCAGGAGCATATAAAGCTTGAGCTTGTTGACAACAAGTCGAATACCATACTCAACGGCATTGCCTTCGGGCAGAGCCGTCAGGCAAAATACATAAAGTCAAAACAATCATTCGATATCTGCTACACCCTCGAGGATAACACCTACAAGCATGGCGAGGTT
>JAFYWE010000121.1 GCA_017558165.1 Bacteroidaceae bacterium | reverse complement strand
CACATCTCATAGATGGGGTCTGCAATGTCGACAGGCTCGCTCCATGTGGCACCGTTGTCCTCGCTGTAGAAACGTGCGATGTTCTGGTGGTTGTTGCGTGTTCCGCTGGGGAACGATACGTTACCCGCGCAGCTGAGCACGAGCACGCGGTTGCTCTCGCGGTCGGCAACTATACATGGGTCACCGAAACCTACGTGCATGAAATCGGGTGACTTTGAGCCCTGGCCCTCGACAATGGCGAACTTCTCGTTCCAGTTCTCTCCGTTGTCCTTGCTTATGCGTGCATGGAGGTCAATACGGCCATAGCTTGCCATACCTATGTCCGCACGGCTGTGGCGGTAGTCGGCAACGGCAATGAGGTCACCGTTCTTTGCCATGGCAATGGCTGGAATACGGTAAGGAATATCGCCTGATGTCGCAGTCGTGAAGATCTCCTGTGCAGTCTCGGGCTTTCTTGAATCCTTTGCAATGGTAACGACGAAGTCGCTGAATGTGATACCCTTGTTGGCGCCGCTCTGCACGAATGAGAATGTGCGCTGTGGGTCGGATACGGTAACGTCAAGCTCCTTCTGTGTCGATGTGCTTGTGTATGTGTTGCCGTCGATTGCAAGGCTAAGAGAGTGTGTGCCGGTGTCGGTGTTGACGTAGCCGAAACGGATTCTTTTTACCATGTAGCCTTCGGGTGCAGTGATTGTGTATGTCGATGACTGTGACTGGCCAGAATAGCCGGCGATGTAGTCACCCGATGTTGTCATGTTGTTGGCGCTGGTTGCAAGTGCGAAGCCTGCTACCTCGTTGCTCTCCCAGCGTGAGTGCCATGTGTTGTTGCTGTTACTGGCAGTGAACTGTCCTTTTGAAGCGCGGATATCGACATCGTATGAGTCCTCATCGGCAGGGGGAGTCACTTCGCCGCCCTCTTCGCCGTCGCCCGATTCAACTTCGGTAATCAGGTACTGGCAACCGGTATCAGTGGTGTTGGTACCGCTACCCCAGTTGTATACCTTGTAACCCAGGCCGCTGTTGGTCTGGTTGAACTGCACGTCACCGCTGACGATGATGAACAATCCCTGTGTGGCTGCAGGCTGCAGTTCCCAACCGTTGGCCGGTGAAGCGCTCTGAGTGCGCAGGGCAGTGTTGTTGTTGCTCGCCGGTGAGATGTATGTGCCGTTACCTTTGTTCACGATGTCATACTTGCCGTCGTTGCGTGTTACGAACTTCCATTTAGAGGTCTCTGTAACGGTTGCGTTACCGGTCATCTCTGCGTTGGCGCCGTTTGATGTGGCGTAACGGTTCTCGCGCTGTGGGGTAGATAGGGTGTAGAAACTGCCCTCCTTGGGGCCATTGGGCTGCGCGGACGCAATGGCTGCCTTAAAAGCCTCGAGTGCTGCGTTGAGTTGTGCCAACTGTGCGGCACGCTCCTCCTCGCTCTTGGTCTCGCCGAGTGTCTTCTCGATAGTCTCAATTAAGGCGTTCAGTTCTGCGGCCAGTTCGGGATTGTACTTGCCCATCTCTTCTCCGATGGTGTTGCTCACATAGCTCTTTGCCTCGCTTATGGCTGCTGACAACTGCTCTGCTGCTACATCCATGCGCTTGTTGGGTGAGTAGATGAGGCCCTCTACAGCGTTCTTGCCTTCAAGGTCAGTAAGCACGAATGTGAACATCCACTTGTTGAGGCGTACGTTGTTTGCTGTAACGTAAGGCAACTTTATGAACACCTTGTTCCAGCCGGCCTTCAATGTCACCTGTACTGGCTTGCGTGCAGTGAAGTTCTCGTTCTTGAGCAACTGCTCGTTGTCGTTGATGCCGACACCGCTGTTCTCCCATGCAGGAGGTGCGATTCTTGTACCGTTCAACCAGATGTCAGAGCCCTTGCGGTCCCATTTGCCTGCGTCGGGAGCGTAGTCCTTCTCGCTACGGCCGTAGTTCTGGAACTCGATCTGCGCGCCCACGGTCTGCTCCTTCTCGCTGTATACGTATGTCCATGCGTATGATGTGGCGTTGCTGTGGTTGGTGCTGCCGTAGTATGTAGGCACGGTATTGTTGCCCCATGTGTGGCGCAGATAGATTCCGGCACCTGTAGCCATGGCTGTGCCGTATGTTGTGCCATTATATGTGTAGCTCTCCTTCATCTCGGCTGTAGCGTTGAGGCCGTCGGTCTCAGGAGCGAATGTGGCATTCATGTTACCGCTGTTGGGGAATGGCTCGGTGATTCGCCAGCGTACGTTTGTCTGTTTTACATAAGGAATGGGCTCGTCCTTGAGCGAGTTTGCCTTGTGGAAAAGGAAACGGCGCTCCCAGTCGGCGAACTCCTCGTACTCCTTGCCGCTGTTTGGCAGTGTGGTTCCGCCCTTCTCTATGTACTGCTCTCCGCCACCTATCCATGCGCGCTCGGCACTTGCAATGACGTTGGCATAGAAGTTGTTTTGTTTGATGATATCCTCCTCGGTCGCTGTCTTGCGGTCGTTCCATGGAGCCGAGATTGTACCTGCCACGTTGGCGTTACCCTTCTGCTCGTAGTAGATGTTGCTCTTGTAGATACCAACGAGGTCGGCGAACACGTCGAAGTGGTTGGTGTAGTTGTAGCGGCAGTCGATGTTGGGAAGGCCGTTGATAACCTTGCCGTTTGAACTCCACATCTGTGTCATGTCGGCACCTGTGCTTGTGGTGATTGTGACACCGCTGATTGGGTTCCATACTACGACCTTCTTGCCAAGGCTGTGTACCTTGTCGGTCATTGTCTTGAGGAAGTTTGTGTATGTGATCTGTTTCTCATCGGCACCGATGTGGATATATGGAGCCTTGTCGAACACAGTGGCTACCTCCTCAAGGATGGTCTTGAGTGCGGCTACACCATTGGCTGTCTGCATGTCGTATCCCATTGCTCTTTTGAATGCCTCGCTGTGTCCGGGCATGTCAATCTCTGGGATGACGATTACACCGCGCTCGGCAGCGTAGTCCTGCAGTTCCTTGCACTGTTCCTGGGTATAGAACTTGCCTGGGAAGCGTGTCATTGAGGCATCGCTTGTGAGCTTTGGGAATGCCTTTACCTCAAAACGCCATGCCTGGTTCTCGGTCATGTGCCAGTGGAAGGTGTTTACCTTGAAACGTGAGAGAAGGTCAATGTGCTTCTTGAGCGTCTCGAACTCGATGAATGAGCGGCCCACGTCGTGCATGTAACCACGGAGCTTGAATGCAGGCCAGTCGGTGATGCTTACAGCCTCTATTGCACCTGTGCCTTCATTGCCCTCGGCAAGCTGTGCCAATGTCTGTGCGGCACGGATAACGCCGGTGCCTGTGATGGCCGTGATGTTGATGGCATCGGCGGTCACGTCCAATGTGTAGGCCTCGTTCTCGTAACCTGCAAGGGGATAGTCATAGGCCCCGTCAATGCTGCTTACGATTGCGACGGTAACCCTTGCACCTCCGTCGGCAATGGCACAGCCGTTGTCGGTGAAGAATTTCTGCAACAGAGTGCAGTCCGTGGGGTCGGTGATTGTGACAGTGCGTCCAAGTGCGAACGAGGCGCCTGATTTCACTTCAACCTGTTGTGGCTTGGGTAACAGATGTGTCACCTTTGCCTGCACTGCCAATGGAAGGCAAAGAGCCAACAGAAGTAGTGCGGTGGTCTTGATTCTTTTCATGGTTATAGTTAGTTAAGGTTAAATGTTCTCTAATGCAAGGATAGAACGCTGACAGTCTTGTAGTAGCCGTATATGGCGCATTTTGACAAAACCCCTATCTTAGAAGCTGTTTAAATTTTTTAAAAAAAGTTTTTCTTATACTATAAGTCGCTGTTTCGTTGTTTTTTATATTCAAAAATGTCTGTTTTCTTCTTTTTATCGGTTACGTAGCCCGCTACGCGCCCTACAAAAAATAATAAAACACCCTATTTTTGCTCTATAAAAAACTTAACGATATAAATTTAAACAGCTTCTTACAAAAAGTCCCGAAATTTATGACTTAATTTTAACACCTGCAAGATTATATAGTTAACAGTTGTGAATGTGTATTCAACAGCATTCTGTGCCTGTTTGCCATGTCACCAAAAAGAGATTCCGGAGATGCGTGATGCACCTCCGGAATCATGTGTCATGGTGTGGAATGTTACTTCTTTACAGGAGTGATTCTGAGCTTGTAGCTCATCTCCTGATTAGGAACGCAGTAGATTGGCAGTGTGCCTACGTCGTAACCGCAAGATGCGTTACCGATACCGCGCATCCATGCGTCGAAGTGTACCACTGTGTATGGGCGCTTTGTCATCTCCCAGTAGTGGCCTGCTCTCATGAGGTCCTCGTCAGTGTATGGGAGTGCCGAGAAGCTTACATTGCCCTCTGTTGCAATCTTCACACCGTTGCCGTTGTTGTCGGTGAATGTCACCTCGCGCAACTCCTCACGGCTACCGCTACTCTGTGGCTTAACGTATGGATCGGCCATCTGGTCAACGGTTGTGCTGTAGCGTCCAACAACTACACCGTCCTTGCGGTCTACGGTGTTCTCCCATGGACCCAATGCGTAGTAGTTTACGTTGCAGAGTGTTGAGTCAAGACCGCAGATGAGGCCTGCACGGCGCAGGTTTCCGCTCTTTGGTACGAACTTGGCGTCAACGTCAACGATACCCTGTGGATAGATGGTGTAGTTGATTTCGGTGTCGCAGATAGAACCCTTGCGTACGGTCTTCACTACTGTGTTGCCGTTCTCCTCGACAACGGTTATTGTACCGTTTGCCTCAAGGCCGTTCGCTGTCTGTACCTGTGGTCTGCCAGCGTCTGGTCCGTAGTAGTCGTAGCTCTGACGGTCATTCTCAATCCAGCGGTGGTTGCTGTAGATGAAGCCCTGGCCGTCGGTGATGATATTCTTGCCGTTGAATGCAAGTGCTGTGAGCTGTGCAGTCTCGGCGTAGAACTTCAACTGTACCTTGTCGTTGCCGATAACTGTCTCGTGGAGTGATGATGTAGCGAGAAGTGCCGCGCCCTTTGACTTCACTGCCGCAAGCGGTGCACGCTCAACGAGTGTAAACTGCTCCTGTGCAACCTCGTGGCCGGCTGGAGCGAATGTCTGTGCCTCGCGGTGTACAAGACGTACGGTGATGAGGAGCTCGTCGCCGTTCTTCGCGGCCTTGTTGATGTTCGCCTTCTTCACACTCAACCAAGTCTTGGCAGTCTTGTATGTCTCGGCGTGTGGGGCTCTTGTGCGGCCAGTGTATACAACCTTGCCGTTCTTCACGATGTCATATACCACGTCGAACTCGTCAAGGTTGGTGAAGTTGTACTTGTTCTTGATCTCGATTGTTACAACACCATACTCGGTGTTCACCTCAGGCATTGTAATCTCAACGAACTGGTGGGCTGCCTTTACCTCCTTGAGCTTGCCGCCCTCCTGACGCTCTGGTGATACTACGCCATTAGAGCAGAAGTTACCCTGGTGTGGGCCCGGGTAGTCATATCCTGTGTGGATGCGGTAAATGCCCTCCTTCATCTCCTGTGGGTCGTAGATGGCCTGGTCAACCCAGTCCCAGATACAACCACCGATACATGAGTTCGATGCCTCTATCTTCTGCCAGTACTCCTTGAGGTTACCGATTGCATTACCCATGGCGTGTGCATACTCGCAGATGAACATTGGCTTGTCGAGGTCGTTGGTGTTCTTCTCCATCCAAGCCTGGCCAGGGTACATCTTTGAATAGAAGTCGCTGAAACGGCCACCGCCGTAATCACCTGCAGAACGTGTTCCCTCGTAGTGTACAGGACGGCTGTCGAGTCTCTTGGCCTCGTCGTAGCAAGGACCGAAGTTGTTACCGTTACCGGCCTCGTTACCCAAACTCCACATCACGACGCTGGCGTGGTTACGGTCGCGCAATACCATGCGGTTGATGCGGTCAACGAATGAAGGAATCCAAGACTCGCGGTCCGAGATTGTCTGGTTGGCGTGATCCTCAAGGTCACCCTCATCGCAGCAGTAGAGACCGTAGTGGTCGAACATCGCGTACATTCTTGCAGGGTTGGGGTAGTGGCTTGTACGTATTGTGTTGATGTTGTTCTGCTTCATCAGCAACACGTCCTTCAACATTGACTCTGTTGTTACAGAACGTCCTCTTACTGGGTCTGTATCGTGACGGTTCACGCCCTTGAAGAATACGCGCTCGCCGTTGATGTATACGAGTGAGTTCTTGATTTCAATCTTGCGTACACCATACTTGGTAGAGAATGCCTGCTCCTCGTTGCCGTTCTCGTCGAACTGTGTGATGCGTACTGTGTAGAGGTATGGCTTCTCGGCGTTCCACAACTGCACGTTGTCGATTGTGAGCTTGATGTCGCCATTGAGTGCAGCGATGCGTGCGGCTGTATTCATTGTGACAGAGTCTGCCGCAACAAACTTGCCAGCCGCGTCATAGATTGCGGCCTTGATGGTCTTCTTGCCTGGGAGATAATCGCGGTTGTCAAGCTCGAAGTTTACGTTGATGTCGGCGCTGAAACGGTCATCAGAGAGCTTGCTTGTGATGTAGTGGTCGCGTACTGCAGTCTTAGGAACGTTGTAGAGGTATACGTCACGGAAGATACCGCTCATGCGGAACATGTCCTGACACTCGAGGTATGAACCGTCGCTCCAACGGAATACCTGTACGGCGAGCTTGTTCTGTCCCTTCTTAAGGTAGTTGGTGAGGTCGAACTCGGCAACGTTGTTCGCACCCTGTGTATAACCTACATACTGGCCGTTGAGCCATACGAAGGCTGCCGAGTAGATGCCGCCGAAGTGGATGAATGTGCGGCGGCCGTCCCAGTTAGCTGGAACCTCGAATGTGTGTACATATGAACCTACTGGGTTGATGCCGTAGTTCTTGCCACCGTCATTGTATCCGGGACGTGCCTTGATGAATGGAGGTGTATTAGAGTGCGGGTACTCAACGTTGTTGTAGATAGGCTTGTCATATCCGTGCATCTCCCAGTTCGATGGAACAGGAATCTCGTCCCAACCGCTCACGTCAAAGCTCTCCTCGAAGAATGTCAAAGGACGCTCCGAAGGCTCGCTCACGAGGTTGAACTTCCAGTTGCCGTTGAGGCTCATGTAACGGCTGTTCACTGGCTCGGTCCAAGGAGTCGCATAGTATGCGCCGTCGGCAAGCATCTCGGCCTCGTTGTTGTATGGCATATATGTCGCGATACCACGCTCCTTATTCTCGGCGAACATTGTCTCGTCCTCCCAGTATGGTGACGCGATCTTCGGTTTCTCTACCTCCTGGAATGTGAACCATGCAGTGCTGTCGGCAGGGTTCTTCTCAACGCGCATCATGCGGCCGTCCTTGAGGGCGTACATGCCGTCCTTGCCAGCCGATACGATGATGAATGTACCCACGCGTCCCTCTACAGGCTCAAAGCGGAACTTGGCGTTGTTCCAGCTGCCGGCAACAGCAGGCCACTGCAACAGGTAATCGATGTTGGCGTTGTCGCCGCCATCGTCAAAGTTCTGGGCGTAGTATGCGTTCTCAACGGCAAAAGTGTTGAGGTTTATGGTCTTGATGCTCCAGTACTGTCCACGGTTCTCGGTGTCGAACTCCTCGGCAACGATGCGTGAGTTGTTCTCGCCAGAGTTGCCGTTACCGAGTACCTTGCCCGGCTCGCCGACAGATACAATCTGGTATGTGAGGTTATCGTCGAAACCGGCATACTTCGATACCTCAAAGCGGAACTGTGCCGCCTTGTGTGTGAGCGCGGTCTCCTTCTTGATTACCACGAGCGCGCCTCCCTGGCCTTTCGCCAATGCAAGGTTAGGGCTGTTGGTAGGGATAAGCAGGCCGTTCTCGTACTTCCAGAGCTGTGCCTCGTCCGAACCGTTGTTCTCGCCTAGCTCAACGCGGTTGCCGTTCAGACGCAGTGCGTTGCCTGTTACAGGGTTGATGATGCGCCAGCTGCCCGAGAGCTCCGACACCTTCCAGAACTGTGCGGCGTTGCCGTCCTCAAGGTCGGCAAGTCCTACAGTCTTGTCCTTTTTCTCGTATACCACATTGCCCTTGTTGCCAGCGGCATAAAGGTGGTATAGCTTGCCTTTCTCAAATAAAGCCTGGGCATTGGCACCGGCAGCGCAGATGAGCGCGATGAGTGTCAAGGCCAAGCCTCTTCTCAAATTGTTGATAGACATAGTGCTTTTTGTTTTTATGGTTATTGTATAATTAGTAACATCATAATAGTGCGTACGCGCGCACTATTTTACAAAGATAAATATTATCTCTGGAAAAATCTAAAGAATGAAGGAAAATAATGATGGCGGCACTGGTGTTCAATGACTTATGAGGACTTTTGATGAAAGCCTCGCCGATGCGAAAGTGCAAGGAAATGAAAGGTAATGAGGACGGACGGTTTTCAAATCATTACCCGATAACGAGGTGAGTTTATAGGTCGTAGGAGTTTATTTCTACTCTCTGCTATATTCTGCATAACAATGTACAACTCGCTGATAACT
>JAFYWE010000120.1 GCA_017558165.1 Bacteroidaceae bacterium | reverse complement strand
GTGCATTGTCTGGGTTGCTTGGAGCCTCAGCCTTGAGCTGGAACTGCGCCGATGCCCCGAACGGAGCCATCATACCCGCCAATAGCAAGGAGGTCAGAAGTTTTTTCATCTTATTCGGTTTTTATATTTAATGATTTTCAAATCAAAGAATCGGTAAAGTCCGCACTATACAAACCTTACCGATTGCAAATATAATCAATTTATTGATTATTTAACTTAAAGCCTCTTACTGACAGCGGCAAAAGCCAGGAAAACCAGACAAGACTCACCAATACAACTTCCTTGCACGGCCGTACGCAAGTATCTCAGTTCAATCCGCAACCTACAAGTACACGCCAAGATGAGATGGTTCCGTATATATCACAATAAACTGAGCCACCACTTGCTTGGGGCAAGTAGCGGCTCCGTTTACTATTATCACAAGAAACAGTAGCTTCTTTACAAATTGTCTGAAACGATTATATTAACGTGAGTTCGATATAAACTCATCAAACCGTGAATTTGTCATTTTTCGGGCAAGCCCTCAACAACACGTCCGACAGAGCGTAGCGACGAGGAATCTCAACATATTGTGAGAAAAGAGATCTCTCACATACGTTGACTTTAGCCCCTTCGGGCGTCGACCGTTGGTTCGAGATGACAAAAAGCAATGAATATCAGTACGATTTCTTATATCGAACTCACGTTATATTACTGTTCCAACACAGTCACTGCATTCATCACCACATCGGTCTTTGGGCGGTCACCCATTGAGGTCTCGACCTTCTGGATAGCCTCAACAATATCCAAGCCCTCCTCTACCTCACCGAATACGGTGTATCCGCCATCAAGGAATGGAGTACCACCCTGTGTTGTATAAGCCTCAACCTGTTCAGGAGTGAACGATGGGGCACCGAGTTCCTTGCTCTTCTCCATTGCCATCTTGGCCAACTTGTCCTGGAGTTCCATCAAGCCGTCACGGTCACGGTTGCGACGCATGTTCATGATCTCCTCGCGGCGCTCCATTGCAAGCGCATTGAAGATGTTCTGCTCCTGCTGCATCTTCATCTGGTGCTCAAGCTGCTTGAGCTCGGCAGCCTTATAAACCTTACCCCAAACAATGTAGAACTGGCTACCGCTACTCTCTTTAGTAGGGTTCACCTCATCACCAAGGCGTGCTGCGCTCAAGGCACCACGCTTGTGAAAGAGCGTTGGCTGGATCTCGGCAGGAATGTTGTAGCCAGGGCCACCGCTTCCAAGGTTCTTGCCAGCAGGAGCACCCTTACTCTCCGGGTCGCCACCCTGAATCATGAAATCCTTTATCACACGATGGAACAGGGTTCCGTTGAAAAAGCCCTCAGAGGCAAGTTTCAGGAAGTTATCGCGATGAAGGGGAGTCTCGTCATAAAGGCGCACAGTGATGTCGCCCATTGTTGTTGAAATCTTAACTTTTGCCATAATATTTATTGATTTAGTTCTTTTACATTACGCTTTGTCCGCATCCCTTTTCTCTTTCTTCTGCAGATACTCATCAGGCATTATTACCTGGTCGTTCTGACGTACGCCCATAAAGTGAGGTGACATAACCTCGATACCTGCCTCATGGAAGATATCCTGAATATTGGCATGCAACTGCGAGTAGATGAGAGCCATCTTCTCGGGATTGCGTGTATAGGCATTGACCTGATACACCACGTACCAGTCATCCAATTTTGTCTGCAGTACAAAAGGAGACGGCTGGGCCTCTATGTACGGTGTAGCAAGGGCGGACTTTATCATGAGATCATGTACCTGCTGCCAAGGAACCTCGTAACCGAAGGTAACATCGGTATGTATAATCAGGCCGTACTCCTGGGCCGACGAGCTGTAGTTCGTGGTCAGCGAAGACATGACGAAAGAGTTAGGAATGGTCACTATCTCATTCTTAGGCGTCTTTACACGGGTCACAAGGGTTGTTCGCTCTATGATATCTCCCACGGTATCATTAAGCTTGATACGGTCACCTATGCGGAACGGGCGCATGAAGGTAATGACCAGGCCCGCCATGAGGTTGGCAATGAGCGTACTTGAGCCCAAAGAGATGATAAGACCTACAAATACCGAGATACCCTGGAACACACCCGAGCTTGAACCCGGAAGATAATTGTATATCATTGCCACCATAAAGGTGTATAACAGAATACGTACAAGGGTGAATGTCGGTATTGCCCATTCCGGGAAGAAACCATTTATCTTGAGATTACCTCTTTCAATCTCAAGAGCGACATAATGTGTCAAGCGCACAAGCCACCTTGTCGCATACCATATTACAAAGATGGTAATAAGGTTCGGAATATAGCCAATTACACCAAGGGCAATACCCTTTATTGGCACAAGGAAATAGTCAAGAAGCGTCAGTGCAAAGCCCTTGGTACTGGGGAAAATGCCGAAGATGATGGGGAGCGAAATCAACAGCTGCAACAACACCACGATATACTTGACAATCCTGTTCGCTACCAGCAGAAGCGCTACCTGTCTCTCGGTATTGAGGATTTCATACGACTGTATCTTTATGGCCTTAAGCTTTGTATCCTTTAAAGCAACAATCCTTTTCTCAATCCTTGCAAATCCCCAGCTTGTAAGCCTGTAAAGGAAGAACTGCGCAACAAGCACCAGCAGGCAATAGGCCACGTTCTCTACCATGCGCCATATACCATACTCCTTTTTCATCTGGCTAAACTTGTCCACAACCATCTGTTTGCGGACAGCAACCAGCGAGTCACGCCTTATACCCTCCCACATGGCATCGGCATCGGTAAAGGAGACAAGCACCTCGGTATCATACATGATATCCGAGAAGATGTCCGTATTCTCTACATAGACACGATTGGGATCAAGGTTCAATTTCTTACCTACAAGTTCTATCAATTCACCGGCCTCCTGCGCACGTTGGAGTGCCGACTGTCCACCCTTCTTTGTATAGAGATAGAAGAGCGTATCACCATCGACCATCACCGGCGAGCCCTTGGTCGTACGACGTAGCGAATCGATATGCAGCCTCTGCTTGCGACGCTTGATGGAGTCGCTGGCAAGAAGATTGAGCTTGTACTGCTCGAACTCAATGCGGATGTTAGCCTCATTGAGCCTTGCCTCTTCGAGCGACTCTTGTAACTGAAGCACAAGCAACGAGTCTCGATTAACAGCCACGGTCTCAACATCAGTGCTATCAGGCACGATTACAGAATCGCCTTGTACTTGAAAGATTCCGCGGATAGCATCACCAATCTGCGCATTTACGTTTATTG
>JAFYWE010000119.1 GCA_017558165.1 Bacteroidaceae bacterium | reverse complement strand
ATCGAACTCACGTTATAGTAAATGTTTCTTTACTTGATGCCTTTCAGCTTCTTGATGATCTTCACTATATCTGTGTTGTCAAGCACTCCGTCGAACTGCTCGGCTCCCTTGCCGATGGCGTAGAGGGGAACGTATGTGCCCGAGTGGTTGCCGCTTGCCCATGAGAGCAACGCCTTGCGGTTGAGGTCATAGATGGCGTTGTATGCAATCTCGTTGGCGAGGCTGCTGTCAACGGTCACCTTCTCGTCGGCGTTGTGCTTCTTGCGCAGTGCAACACCGATATTCTCCTTCACAAGCTCCTCAATACGGCCCCAGGTTGTCTCCTTCTCGGCCTTGAGAATCTCGATCATGGTCTCCACGCTCACCTTCTGTGACTGCAGTGCCTTGAGGTTGAGCTTGTACTCGCTTGTATAACCAAGTACAAGGCCACCTGTCTCATGGTCGGCTGTAACGATAATGAGTGTCTCGTCCTTGTGACGCTTGTAGAACTCGTAAGCCTCCTCAATGGCTGCGTTGAAGTCAATCACCTCCTGGAACACGGTCGCACCGTCATCGTTGTGTGCGGCATAGTCAATCTTGCCGCCCTCAACCATCATGAAGAATCCCTTCTTGCTCTTCTCTTCAAGGAAATCGATTCCTGCAGCTGTAATCTGCGCAAGAGTAAGATCATCGGCCTTGCGGTTGATTGCGTATGGGAGCTCTGTAGCGTAATCCTTCTGGAAGAGCATCATCTTTTCTGCGTCATTAGCCTTTGCCTTGTAGTCGCTGTAGCCACGTGCGATGGTGTAACCCTCCTCGCCGGCTCTCTTCTGCAGTGTGGCATATGTCTCCTGTGTGCCCTTGGCGTCACCTCCTGCATAGAAGTCGAAGCCGGCCGCGAACATCCATGGCGCGATGCTGTCATAGTTGTGGCGGCTCACGTTATGCGCATAGAACGCCGATGGGGTAGCGTGGTTGATGGGTACTGTAGTAGCTACTCCGACTGCCATGCCTGCCTTGTCAAGGTAAGAGGCGATGCTGTAGATGGGGAGTGAGTCACGGTCTACTCCAATGGCGCTGTTGTATGTCTTCTGTCCTGTTGCGAGCGCTGTACCCGATGCCGCGGAGTCTGTAACGCCGTTCGTTGCCGAGAATGTGGTTACCAATGCCACCTCGGGGAACTGGGTGAAGCAGAGCTTCTGTGGGCGACCGATCACTCCCTGCAGTTCGCCAAGGTAAAGCTCTGTACCGATGACGTGTGACGGGCCCATTCCGTCACCTATAAAATAGAATATGTACTTGGGGCCTTTCCCGTAACTTGTTGCCGCAACCATGAGCAGCAACATAATTGTTCCAAAAAATCTTTTCATGGTATCTTGTGTGTTTAGAATACGAATTTCATAAGGTCGTTGTACATTGCAAGCACGAACAGACCGAGTATTATCAGCATTCCTACCATCTGGGCGCGCTCCAGGAACTTGTCGCTGGGCTGCTTGCCGGTAATCATTTCTGCGATGAGGAACAGCGCGTGTCCACCGTCAAGAGCGGGGATAGGCAGTATGTTCATGAATGCGAGGATTATTGAAAGGAATGCGCACATGAGCCAGAACTCGTGCCAGTCCCATTCGGCAGGGAAAAGGCTACCGATTGATGCGAACATTCCCACGGACTGTGCGCCTTCGGCAGTGAATACATACTGGAAGTCGCTCACATATCCGCGCAATACGTCAAGTCCGAATGACACTCCGGCAGGGAATGATGCAAGGAAACCGTACTCGTTGTGTACAAGGGGGTAGTCGTTCGGCTTTGAATATACGCCCAACTGCAATGTGTCGTTTCCGGTAGTGTATGCGGTGAGTATCACAGGTTCCTCGCGCATAACCTCTATGTTGAAGCTTTCCTTCTTCTCCTTGCCTATCCTGTCAAGTGCCGCTGCTATGTGTGACCACGATGTAATTCTGTCACCGTCAATAGAGAGGATGCTGTCGCCACTCTGCAGGCCAGCTGTCTGGGCAATGCTTCCCATAGCCACGCTGTCCACAACTGGGACGTTTCTCATTCGCATGAATTGGCCTCCCTTGTTCATATTCAGCAGGCCAAGTGTGTCGGGGATGCTTACTGCCACCTCCTTGCCGTTGCGCAGTACGCTCACTTCATTCGCGTCGCATACGCTACGGAATATGTTGGTTCCGCGAACCTTGTCAAGGTAAAGCTCATGAGCCTCGACTCCGTCGAACTTTATGATCTTGTCGCCATCCTGGAAACCGATATTCTTCGCTGTCTCGTTGAATTCGAATCCGTTATCCATCTTGTGCAGGTCAACGTAGTACTCGCCCCATGTAAAAAGTACCATTGAGTAGATGAATACCGCGAGGATGAGGTTGAACATTACACCGCCTACAATAATCAACAGACGCTGCCATGCGGGCTTCGAGCGGTACTCCCACTCCTGTGCGGGCTTCTTCATCTGCTCGGTGTCCATAGACTCGTCAATCATTCCTGCAATCTTGCAGTAACCGCCGAGGGGCACCCAACCGATACCGTACTCGGTGTCGCTGTTCTTTGGCTTCCATTTGAAAAGTGAGAATTTCCAGTCGAAGAAAAGGTAGAATTTCTCAACCCTTACCTTGAATATCCTTGCAAACAAGAAGTGTCCGAACTCGTGAATAAGCACCAGCAGGCTCAATGCCATGATGAGCTGCAGTGCGCGTATCAAAAATATTTCCATTTTGTATCAATATGTTTTTATTACATTTATATCATACCCATTCGCTTACCATCTTGCGTACCTCCTTGTCGGTCTCAAGGTAATCCTCAAGGCTTGGCTTCAGGATATAAGGAGTGGTCTGCATAGCGCGTTCGATGAGTTTGGGCATGTCGGTGAAGCCTATGCGGTCTTTCAGGAATGCGTCAACGCATATCTCGTTCGCGGCATTCACCACGCAAGGCATGTTACCACCGTGTGAGAGTGCTGTGTATGCGTGCTGCAGGTTGGGGAAGCGCTCAAGGTCAGGTGTCTCGAAGGTGAGTTTCCTTAATGTGGTCCAGTCAATGCGGCTGAACGATGACTCCAGGCGTTTTGGGTAGGTGAGTGCGTACATGATGGGCAGGCGCATGTCGGGTGTGCCAAGCTGTGCCTTTATTGCTCCGTCCTCGAACTGTACCATGGAGTGTATTACCGACTGCGGGTGTACCACTACTTCTATGTCTTCGGGGCCTACACCGAACAGCCACTTGGCCTCCATTACCTCAAAGCCCTTGTTCATCATGGTAGCCGAGTCAATGGTAATCTTGGCTCCCATGCTCCAATTGGGGTGCTTGAGGGCCTGCTCCTTTGTAACATGCTCCAGCTGCTCCTTTGTGAAGGTGCGGAACGGCCCGCCCGACGCTGTAAGGATGAGCTTCTCCACCTTGTTGTACATCTCACCTGCCAAGCACTGGAATATTGCCGAGTGCTCCGAGTCTACGGGCAATATCGGTGTCTTGTACTCATTTGCAAGTGCGTTTATGAGTTCTCCGGCTACCACCATTGTTTCCTTGTTGGCAAGGGCTATTGCCTTGCCTGCCTTGATGGCGTTGATGGTGGGGCGCAGTCCCGAGAAACCGACCATTGCAGTAACGACAACGTCGATGGGTGAGGCCTCGACAATCTGGCATATGGCCTCGTAGCCGCCGTATGTCTTTATGGGCAGGTCGCTGAGCGCCTCCTTGAGTTTAGGGTATTTTGTCTCGTCGGCAATGACAACGGCCTCCGGCATAAACTTACGTGCCTGGGCTATAAGGTCATCAACGCGGCTTCCTGCTGTCAATGCGTAGACTTCAAAACATTCGGGATGCTCCTCGACAACCTGCAGTGTCTGTGTTCCTATGGAACCTGTAGAACCAAGTATGGCAAGTTGTCTCTTCTTGTTGTTCTCCATATATCAATAATTGTTTGTCTTCTTTAGGGGGTATATGTAATTGTCCTGTATCAGAACGCGATGTATGTGTTGGGGTCGAGCGGTTTACCTCTGTGCCACAGCTCAAGGTGTAGGAACTCTTTCTTCACCCCAGTGCTGTCTGGTTGTACGTCGCTGAGCGTGCCTATGGCCTCTCCACCGGCAACCTTGTCTCCCACGCTTTTCAACAGGCGGTGGCAGTTACGGTAGATTGACACCATGTTCTCGCGGTGCTGTATTGCGATTGTGTAACCGTCGTTGGCTGTGTAATCGCTCATGACAACCACACCGTCATGTATTGCAAGTACAATCTCGCCTTTTACCTCCGCGATGTCAACGCCGAAGTGGTTGCTTGCTGCATCGAACTTGTGTATGATCTCGCCCTGTGTGGGTCGGAAAAGGTTCAGTCCTTGCAGTTCGGCCACGTTCGTAGCCTGCGATGTGATATTGTATTTTTCTCTCTCTTCCCACTCCTGTGCGAACTGCTCCTCAAGCTCTGTAGTCTCAATGGAGATAGTATCGGCATATATCGGTTGCGGTGAGTTCTTGATTGAGTCGGTAGAAATATCTCCGCTCAGGATTGCTGTGATGTTCGCGAGGTAGCGGTCGCGTTTTTCCACTTCTGATGTAAGCGAGTCAATGCGTATGTTGTTGCGTATGAACTCATCCTTTGTGGTCTCGCTTACGTATCCGGGCAACAGACTGCCTACCGGTGTGAATACTATGACAAGGTAAAGCACGCCGGCTACAAGTATGAATGAGAAGAATAGCGACAGGATCACCCAAAGGGGCGATATGTAGAATCCGAGCACGTTCTTCAGTTTGTTCTCGTTCTGTATGGTCAGCCTGTACTTGCGCTTGAACCTGTTGTTGCTTGTCTTGTTATTCATCGTTGTAAGGTTTTAAAGCGAAACCAATCCCTCGGGCAGGTTGAAGTATATCTCCTTGTTATCGTTGTCGATTCCGGCAATCATCTCCTCCTGTGCGGGGACAAGAATCTCCTCGCCGTCGTTGTCAATTACGAAGAGCGTGTTGATTGTGCTGTCGTCGACATCGACGATCTCGCCAAGCTCGCCCAGTTCCTCGTCAATGGCAATGAATCCCTTGAAATAGCTCCATGATAGCACTTCGCTCTGGCTGGTCCACTCCTTTGGGATGTATGCATCGCGGTTTGTGAGGTAACGTACCTCCTCGGCGCTGTCAAGGCGCTCTATCTTCACAATGAGCGTGTCGCTGTTCTTTGTACGTCGTGTCTCGAAGAAGAACGGTACCAGTATGCCGTCGATGTCGCACGCGACAAAGTCGCAGTCATCGCCCAGGACAATGCTGTCGCCCTCGAGTCCAATCTCTCCCTTTGTGCCGTGTGGCTTCAGGAACTTGCCGTAGTATACAAAATCTTCTTTTCTGAGCATCTTTATGAACGTGTTATCTTTGCACCAATCTGGTTAAGTCTCTCCTCGAGGTTCTGGTATCCTCGGTCAATCTGCTCGATGTTGTCGATGCGGCTTATGCCGTCGGCACTCATCGCGGCAATGAGCAGTGCGATACCGGCCCTGATGTCGGGTGAGCTCATCGCGCGTGGCTTCAGTGTGAAGCGTCTGTCGTGTCCTATGACCACGGCCCTGTGCGGGTCGCAGAGAATAATCTGCGCTCCCATGTCTATGAGCTTGTCGACAAAGAACAGGCGGCTCTCGAACATCTTCTGGTGTATGAGTACGCTTCCCTTGGCCTGGATCGCTGTCACAAGCATCACGCTCAAAAGGTCCGGAGTGAGCCCTGGCCATGGCGCGTCGCTTATGGTCATGATAGAGCCGTCAATGAATGAGTCAATCTCGTAGTGCTCCTGTGAAGGGATGAAGATGTCGTCACCTCTCTGCTCGAACTTGATGCCCAATCGGCGGAAACTGTCAGGGATGATACCCAGGTTCTCGAACGACACGTCCTTTATGGTGAGCTCGCTCTGCGTCATTGCGGCCATTCCAATGAAACTGCCCACCTCAATCATGTCTGGCAACGCGCGGTGTGTGCATCCGCCAAGTTCCTTGACGCCCTCGATTGTGATGAGGTTGCTGGCTATGCCCGAAATCTTTGCTCCCATCTTGTTGAGCATGCGGCACAACTGCTGTATGTAAGGTTCGCATGCCGCATTGTATATGGTTGTCTTGCCCTCGGCAAGTACAGCGGCCATGATGATGTTCGCGGTACCGGTTACCGATGCCTCGTCGAGTAGCATCGAGCATCCCTTGAGTTTCTCGGCGCTCATGCGGTAGACTCTCTTTTCGGTGTCGAAGGAGAACTGCGCTCCCAACTTCTGCAGGCCAAGTATGTGCGTGTCGAGCCTGCGACGTCCTATCTTGTCTCCGCCGGGCTCCGACATGGTTGCTTTTCCGAACCTGCCCATGAGGGGGCCTATGAACATCACCGAGCCTCTGAGACGTGCGCAACCGTTTATGTACTCATCGCTCTCTATGTAGTCAAGGTTGATGTTGTTGGCCTGGAATGTGTAGCAGCCCACGCTGTTGCGTGTCACCGATACTCCCATATTCATCAGCTGGCCGATGAGGTTGTTCACATCGGCAATGTCGGGGATGTTCTCTATCGTAACCTTCTCGCTTGTAAGCAATGTGGCGCATATCTCCTGAAGAACCTCGTTCTTTGCACCCTGTGGGGTGATGCTGCCTTTGAGTCTGTGTCCGCCCTCTATTATGAATGATGCCATAGTGTCCTGTGTGTTTGGGGATTCTTAGAATTTGCGTTTGAACTGTTTCTTTGCACCGTTGTTGCGTTTAGCGCCGTTGTTGGTGTTGTTGCCGCGCTGGTTGTTGGTGTTTATCCTTATCTCCCTGTCGGTGATGTCTATTGCGCCCTTGGTGTAGATGCGTAGATCCTCAAGAATCTTCTTGTCCTCCACGCCGTCCTTGTTCCAGGCGATGTGGTTCTTCTTCATCTGTATCACAATCAGCTCAACCAACTGGTCGCGCTCCTCGCCCTCGGGCAGTGTGCAGGCATGTGCGATCATCTGCTCCACTATGCGGCCGTAGTGACGGTTCCTGATCTCGCCTGTCTGGTACGGTACCCTCTCCGGGGCAACGTGGAACTCCTCCTTCTTTATCACCTCGAAGGGGTAGTCTATGTCAAGCGTGAAATCGGACATTATCGCCAAGTGGTCCCACAGCTTGCGCTCGTAATCGGGCAGGTTGCGGGTGTTCGGGAACATGCTTCCCATGACCTCCACAATGGTGGCCGCGCATCTCTGCCTCTCTTCGCGGTCCTCTATTGTGAGCGCGTGGTCTACCATCTTCTGCACCGAGCGTCCATATTCGGGCAAGGCCAGTTTCTTCTGTTTGGTATTATATTCCATCATTGTAGTGTGCTGTTTTAGAAATTCTTCAATAGTTCCTTGGGCTTAGTTGCGATGAAGTTCTTCAGGTAGAACGGCTCGAAATAGGCTATGTCCTCGAACTGCTCGTTGAACCATGCGCGCTCGGCGAGCGGCATCATGTTCTTTGCCATCGGGTTCCTGTGCTCCTCAAGGAAATGGGCGTTGGGATGGTTGATTATCGTGCTGCACTTTGCCGCACCGTTGCCGAAAAAGTATACCGGGCCGTGGTCGAGGAACTCCTTGAAACTCTCTTCTGTGACAACCTCGGCGTGTGTCTCCTTCATCACGCCCAGTGCCCTGTCATATACGGTCGCGTACACCTCGTTGCGTCGTGCATCGATCATGGGGCACAGCAATGCGTCCTCTGGCAGGTCATCGCGGAACAGTACCGGCACGCACATTACGGCCGTGGTGGGTATTGCTATGAGCGGGATGTTCCTGCCGTAGCACACGCCCTTGGCGGTAGATGATGCGATCCTGAGGCTTGTGTATGACCCCGGACCGCTACTTAGTGCCACTGCGTTTATCCTGGCACCCTGCTCGTCGGCGACCTTTATGGCCTCCTCCACGAACGGTGCGAGAACCTTGGCATGTGAGCGCGCGTCGCTGTTCACTCTCTCGAAAAATACATGTCCGTCCTGGCTCAATGCTACTGAGCAGGTCTCGGTCGAAGCTTCAATATGCAGTATGATTGTTGTCTCCATAAAAATGTTTTTAGCCGTTTGCGCAGTATGCAGAATGCGCATCTAGTTGCAAATGTACAAATTTATCGGCACACTTGCTATTAAATAATATTTTTTAATATAAGTATTTAAAAAACTCGCCTCATTTCGGCTTATTTCCGAATTATTGACTAACTTCGCCAAAACTATGGCATCTTGGGGTGTTGTGCCCTTTTGGTGTATTGTGTAACCGATGGCGGTTTGTGCTGCCGTAATATTTTTGAAGGAATGATACATTCAATGACTGGTTACGGAAAGACCGTGACCCTTTTCCAGGATAGGAAGATATGCGTTGAGATACGTTCGCTCAACGGCAAGGCGATGGATCTCTCTACAAGGATAGCTCCGCAGTTCAAGTGCAGGGAGATGGAGATACGTACTCTGATAACCACAATCCTTGAGCGCGGAAAGGTTGATTTCGCGCTATGGGTAGAGCAGAGCGAGAAGGCCGATACGCCTTCAATCAACAGTGCCGTGATGCAGGGTTATCTTGAGCAGATGACCGAGATTTCAAAGAATAGTGGCGTTGCGATGCCCGAGAATCTCTTTGAGGTGCTGTTGCGTATGCCCGAGGTCATCGCGCGCAAGGAGGTCTATGATGTCACTGATGAGGAGTGGAAAGAGGTGCTTGAGGGTATCAAGGGCGCCATAGCTGACCTCATGGCCTTCCGCAAGCAGGAGGGTGAGGCGCTTGCCGGCAAGCTGTCGGGCAACCTTTCAAGGATAGCCGCCCTTCTTGAGTCGGTAGAGCCTTATGAGAACGAGCGCGTAGAGAAAATCCGTGCCCGAATAACCGATTCGCTCGAGAAACTGGCGGGTGTCGATTACGACAAGAACCGACTTGAGCAGGAGCTTATCTACTACATCGAGAAGCTCGATGTCAATGAGGAAAAACAGCGCTTGACAAATCATCTCAAGTATTTTACCGAGACCATGAACGGCGATAAGGGTCAGGGTAAGAAACTCGGTTTCATTGCCCAGGAGATGGGCCGTGAGATAAACACGCTCGGTAGCAAGAGCAACCACGCCGAGATGCAGAACATCGTGGTGAAGATGAAGGACGAGCTTGAGCAGATCAAAGAACAGGTACTCAATATAATGTAAAGAAATATGAGCAAGGGAAAAGTCGTTATTTTTTCAGCCCCTTCAGGTTCGGGCAAGTCAACACTGGTACATTTCCTTATGGATCGCGATTCCTCTTTCGGTTTTTCGGTGTCGGCTACAAGTCGTCCCCCGCGTGGCGAGGAGCAGCACGGTGTAGACTACTTCTTCTTTACCCCCGAGGAATTCCGTGCGCGTATAGCCGCCGATGAATTCGTGGAGTACGAGGAAGTATATCCCGGCCGTTATTATGGTACATTGAAATCCCAGGTAGAGCGTCAGCTCGAGCAACAGAACATACTTTTTGACGTGGATGTCAAAGGTGGTTGTAGCCTTAAGAAATTCTATGGCGAGCGCGCCCTGTTCATCTTTGTACAGGCTCCTTCCATTGCTGTCCTTCGCGAGCGTCTTGTGCGACGTGGCGATACAGCTCCCGATGAGATTGAGAAACGCGTGAGCAAGGCCGAGTACGAGATGACATTCGCGCAGTTTGCCGACAGGGTGATCGTGAACGATGATCTTGAGAAGGCAAAGGCCGAGTTGGTTGAGGTTGTCAATGCTTTTCTTAATGACTGAGAATAAGAAAAGGACGGTTGTCTTCGGCGGTAGTTTTGATCCCATACACATCGGGCATTTGGCTCTTGCCGGTGCCGTGTGTGAGCGCGGTCTGGCCGACGAGGTGTGGTTTATGGTCTCTCCGCAGAATCCGCACAAACAGGGCTGTAATCTCACCGATGAAGGGTTGCGCCTGCAGATGGTGCAGCTTGCGGTGAAGGGAAATCCTGCGTTCAAGGCCTGTGACTTCGAGTTTACGCTCCCGCGTCCGTCATATACGGTCCACACTCTTGCTGCGTTGGAGCAGGCTTATCCCGATAGGGAATTCGTGCTGCTCATAGGTGCCGATAATTGGGAAAAGTTCGACCGTTGGTATAAGGGCGATGAGATACTCTCCCGTTACGGCATAATAGTCTACCCACGTGGCGATGAGGAGATGCCGCAGCTGCCGGCCAATGTGGTGTGGCTCCCTGCAAGGCTCTATGATGTGAGTTCGACTATGGTGCGTGAGGCGATGGCTTCCGGTTGTGGAATATCGGATCTTGTCACTCCGGGGGTGGAACGTTTCATAATTGAAAACGAGTTGTATAAAAGATGAGGAATATACTGGCAATGTTTTTTGCTGTGCTGTCAATGGCTGTCAGTGCGCAAGAGCCCTTGAGGCTCTATGATGAGATGTGTGATCCCTTGCAGGCGGTTTTTTGCGATTATGTAAAGAATGAGTCTTCGCAGAACTTTATCTCAAGTGGCGGCGGACAGTATGCCGGTACTGTCATTGACGGTAAGATATACGGCTGGGGATACCTTCTTGCAGCCGACGGAACCCGCTCCTTCGGCCAGTTCCGTAACGGCAAGAATATTTTCGGTATCTCGATAACCGACAGAATTGCAAAGGTTGGTGGCGAGAATCATTATGTTATCTATGACCTTGCTACGGGTGGTATCATCCGTCTCTTCTCAAAGGAGGGTAATGCACGTCTGGTCTATCCTTTCGTGCCTGATGAGGAGAACCCGGTCTCGCCCTATTCGTTCAAGAAGGAGACATATGCCAACGGCGATGTGTACATAGGAGAGTTCTACAACGGCAAGCGCCATGGCTACGGAATCTATTACTGGGCCAACGGCGATATATGGTACGGCCGATACGACGGCGGTTACCGCAACGGCTATGGAATGCTCATAATGCCCGATCATCGTATTTTCTATGGAAAATGGATTGGTGACAGTAGGGTAGACGAGTAAGTGGAATCTGTTGGATAGTAAAATTTTAGTATATCTGGTATTATGAAAAAAGGAATTCTTTATTTGGTCGCTTTGGTTATAACTTTGCTTATGGCGTTGCCTTCTATGGCGCAGGGCGAGACAGTGATTACCTTATCGGGTAATGCATACATAACAACAACCCCCGAAGGGGGCAATCCGATGAAAAGGCATATGCCCTTTATTGATGAGCATAATTGTGCATTGCGCAATTGGAAAGATTCGGAAACTGTAGTCAGTTTCTATTTTAAGGTTGAGAATATCGGCAAGATGAAAGTTGCATTGAAGGCAAAGGGCAACTCGCGTATCGAGGTCTCTTTGCTTGGCAAGAAAAAGAAAATTGCCCTGAATAGTGATGAGCTTACACGTGTCGATCTCGGTACTTTCAAGGTGAAGAATCCAGGATATGTCAAGATGGATATCCGTGGTCTGAAGATAAACGAGGGAGAGGAGTTCGGTAATGTGGCTCAGGTTGTTGTCGGTGGCGATGTGGCTCCCGTAGTCTGCGTAAGCCCTGAGTTCAGCACCCATTTTGGACGCCGTGGTCCGTCTTGTCATTTGGGCTACACTCTTCCAAAGGAGGATATCGAGTGGTTCTACAATGAGGTTGTCGTGCCCGAGGAGGGTGATATCCCAAGCAGTTATTATATGGCTTGTGGCTTTGGTCAGGGCTATTTCGGTATGCAGAACAACAGCCCGCACAAAAGAAGAGTGCTCTTCTCGGTCTGGAGTCCATACGAGACTGATAACCCAGCCGAGATTCCTGAGTCAAAGCGTGTGACACTCCTTAAAAAAGGCGAGGGCGTGACTGTAAAGGACTTCGGTAACGAGGGGTCTGGCGGACAGAGCTTCATGTACTATGACTGGAAACCGGGGGAGCGTTGCCGCTTCCTTATGGGAGTAAGACCTGATGGTGAGGGCAATACAGTGTATACTGCCTATTTCTTCGATAATAACAAGGATAAATGGGTGCTTGTGGCATCTTTCCGCCGTCCGGAGATCACTACCTGGTATACCGGTGCACACTCGTTCCTAGAGAACTTCAATCCTGTTATGGGTTATCTCAACAGAAAGGCATACTACACCAACCAGTGGGCGCGAACTGCCGATGGCCGTTGGTTGCCGGTGACAAAGGCGCGTTTTACATGTGATGAAACAGGGCATCAGAGACAGCGTCTTGACTATAACGGTGGTGTGGAAGGCGAGAATTTCTTCCTTACTATGGGTGGCTTCTTTAACGACTATATGAAGTCGGGTACCTATTTTGAGCGCACAGACAACACCGCAGAGGCTCCCGATGTGGATTTCTCTACACTCGAATAAAGT
>JAFYWE010000118.1 GCA_017558165.1 Bacteroidaceae bacterium | reverse complement strand
CGTCGAGTGAAAGAGCCTTCTGCTCAACCTCCTCCGAGATGATACAGTAGTTAGGCTGTGTCTGCAATGCGCACTCAAGTGCGATGTGTGAAGCCGAGCGACCCATCAACTTGATGAAGTGCCAGTACTTCTGTGCAGAGTTACAGTCGCGCTGGATGTTACCGATAACCTCAGAGTAAACCTTACAAGCTGTATCGAAACCGAAAGAAGTCTCTATGTAGGCGTTCTTCAAGTCACCGTCAATTGTCTTTGGACAACCGATAACCTGAACGCCTGTGTTCTTTGCTGCATAGTACTCGGCGAGTACGCAAGCGTTAGTGTTGGAGTCGTCACCGCCGATGATTACGAGAGCCTTGATGTCGAGCTCCTTGATGATCTCGAGACCCTTGTCGAACTGCTCTGTCTTCTCGAGCTTAGTACGGCCTGAACCGATGATGTCGAAACCACCTGTGTTGCGGTACTCGTCCATGATCTCTGCTGTGATCTCCATATATTTGTGGTCAACCAGACCGCCAGGACCCATGAGGAAACCGTAGAGGCGGCTGTTGGGGTTGAGTTTCTTCACACCGTCAAAAAGACCGGCGATAACGTTGTGGCCGCCAGGAGCCTGACCGCCTGAGAGGATTACACCAACGTTGATTGCTGGGTACTCCTGAGCCTCGCCGCCCTTCTCGAATGTAACGATGGGCAAACCATAGGTGTTGGGGAACATGGCCTTGATAGCCTCCTGGTCTGCTACAGACTCTGTTGCAGCACCCTCACACAATTTTACAGTCCCGGTCAAAGCCTGGGGAAGTTTTGGCTGATAAGCAGCCCTTGCTATTTGCAATGCACTTTTCATATTAGATAAATATTAATTGAGAATTCTATTTATCTGCAAATTTCGTTTTTTTTTATGAATTTTAAAAGCGCTTTTCTCTTTTTTATCCATTATGGACTAAAATATATTGTTTTTGCCGGTGGTTGTTGTTTATGTCGGCAAAAAATACTATCTTTACAATCAGATATTTGCCGTGTGGGCTATTGAAATACTTCGCTTTGCTCAGTATGACAAATATCATGTGATATGTCATTCTGAACGCAGTGAAGAATCCCTATGCTGTATTCGGGAATGTGTAGTGAAATCAAAATTATTCAACTAAACCAAATTATTATGGCAAGCAGAAAAAATCTTAAGAAGGTGATTACATTTGTTGTTGACGAGTTGGCAACCGAGGCATTCTTGCTCTCATACGATGCTCAGGGCGACACTGAGGCGTGGGTAGCGTTGTTCAACAAGATTTTCAGCCTCAATAACGAGTATATAGCGCGTGTCAACCATGTTGAGCCTGGCATGCCTGCAAAGAAATACTTCAACACTCTTTGCGACTCTTTCAACGCCGATGCAAAGGCTGTGCTTGAGGAGATCAGCGCTCTCGCAGGTAAATAATATCCGGTGCAGCATATAATGTCAAGGCACTTCTGGGCAATAGTATTTTGCCTTTTTGGAATATCGGTTTTGTCGGCACAAAGTGTCGACAAAACTGTTTCTCGTGCCTTGTCGGAGTACTTCAAGAACTACACTTCGGACAGGACACAACTCAAATTCTCGGCTCTTGACCGCCGCAAGAACAATATTGTTGTCAACAACAAGGCCAAGCGTGTTGTAATTTATGCCAATGAAGCATTTGCCGGTCAGGCGTTCACTCCGCAGGTCGTGGAGAAGATATATGAGGACATACGCGGAATCCTCCCGAAGAAACTTCGTAAATATGATATTGAGGTGGTCTGCAAAGGGCGCTCCATTGAAGACCGCATCCCCAATATCTACCGCGGCAACAGGGATGTCGACGACTCACGTATGTGGGGTGCAGTGCGTTACGATGGTGCTCCCTGGGTGAAGGATGTCAGCCGTCCCTTTGATGTTGTTGCCGGCCTTCAAGGCCGTCATATAGCCCTTTGGCAAAGCCATGGCCGTTACTATTATGCCGATGGCGATTTCTGGAAATGGCAGCGTCCCTTGCTCTATTGCACTACCGAGGACCTGCTCACACAGTCTATTGTAGTGCCGTTCCTCATGCCCATGCTCGAGAATGCCGGCGCTCTTGTCTATACGCCGCGTGAGCGCGATTGGCAGCCCAATTGTGTCATTGTCGACAATGACAAGTGCAGTGACGGCGCATCGCGCTACTCCGAGAATGAAACGCGTGACTACAAGTGGAAGACAAGGGCCGACGGTTATGCTCCGTTGAAAAAGATCTACTACGATCTCGATGATCCCTTCTCCATGGGTTCTTCGCGTTGCGTGCAGGCTACAAGGAGTACCAAGCGCCTGTCAAGGGCAACGTGGACTCCCGAAATTCCCGCGTCGGGCGAGTATGCCGTCTATGTGGCATACGAAACATTCCCCAATTCAGTGCCCGATGCCTCATATACCGTACATCACAGTGGTGGAGAGACCAACTTCAATGTGAACCAGACCATGGGAGGCGGTACTTGGGTCTATCTTGGAACATTTCATTTTAATAAAGGAAAAGACAAGCAACAGGGCGTTGTCCTTACCAACTACAGCCACCATGGCGGTGTGGTAAGTGCCGACGCAGTGCGTTTTGGCGGTGGAATGGGCAATGTCGCCCGTGGTCCGCAGGAGCAGGTTAGCGGTATGCCGCGTTATCTTGAGGGTGCACGCTACAATCTGCAGACAGGCGGATTCCCTTATGAGGTATATTCCGTGTATAAGGGCGAGGCCGATTACCGCGACGACATTGTCTGCCGCCCCTCTGCGGTCAATTATCTCTCGGGTGGCTCTGTGTTTAACCCCGATACCACAGGCCTCAATGTGCCTCTTGAACTCTCCTTCGGATTCCATTCCGATGCCGGCATCTCGGCCGAGGACAATGTCATCGGTTCGTTGGGAGTCGTTACAACCGAATTCAACGGCGATACGCTCGAGAGCGGTCTCTCGCGCCAGATGTCGCGCGATGCAGCCTCTTTCTTGCTCAACAGCGTGCAGGATGACCTCACGGCCCGCTATGGCAAGCACTGGCCTGTGCGTGGAATTCTTGACCGCAATTATGGCGAGACACGCGTGCCTTATATCCCGTCGGTGATTTTCGAGTCGCTGTCGCATCAGAACTTCATGGATATGGTCTATGCCCATGACCCCGATTTCAAGTTTACCCTTGCGCGCTCGGTCTACAAGGCGCTGCTCAAGCACCTGTGCTATGTGCGTGGCGATGATTATGTCGTTCAGCCACTGCCTGTGAGTCACTTTGCAATGTCAATGTCAAAGAACGGCAAGGAGGTGCAACTCTCATGGCACCCGGTAGAGGATGCGCTTGAACCGACGGCAAAGCCCGAGAAATATATAGTATACAAGAGCGTTGATGGCGTTGGGTACGATAACGGAACCATCGTGAGTAGCCCCCATTGTACCGTTCCTGTCGAAAAGGGTGTCATGTACAGCTTTAAGGTCGCGGCGCTCAATGATGGTGGCTGCAGCTTGCCGTCCGAGGAACTCTCGCTCTATATTGCAAAGAACGAGAAGGGCAGGGCGCTCGTTGTCAACGGTTTCCATCGCCTTGGTGGCCCCGATACACTCTTTACTGCCAAACGCATAGGCTTTGATCTTGAACGCGATCCCGGCTTGCCATATATGCGTACTCCTGAATACTGCGGACAGCAGCTCGACTTCCTGCGCGAGAATATCAATATCGAGGGCGGCTTGGGCTTGAGTGACAGCGAGTACGAGGGAATGCTCATTGCCGGCAATACATTCAACTATCCACGTATCCATGGCGAGGCGTTGGCTGCAAACGATATCAGTTTCCTGTCGTGTGGCAGCGAGGCTGTTATGGATGGAATGGTCAATTTGTCGGAATATGCTGTCGTAGACCTCATTCTCGGTGCCGAAAAACAGGGCGGCGATGGCTCGTTGCTCCATTATAATGCTCCCTACAAGACTTTCCCTGCAGCTTTGCAGGAGAAACTCATGGCATATTGCCACGCGGGCGGCAATCTTTTTGTAAGCGGTGCGTTCATTGCCAGTGATATGCAGGGTAGCGATACCGACAGGCAATTTATCCGCGATTTGCTTCATTTTGATTATGGCGGCACGGTTACAGATCTCTCCGATGAGAATATCTCAGGCTCGGGACTGCATCTCTCCATTGCGCGCCGGGTAAACGAGGAACGCTATGCCGTTTCGCGTCCCGATATCCTTGTTCCACTTGACGATGCTTTCGTCTCTTTTATCTTCGATGACTGCAAGGAGAGTGCCGGCGTGGCCTATGCCGGCGACGGTTATCGTGTGCTTTCTACAAGCTTTCCTTTCGAAACAGTAAAAAATAGTGCCCTCCGCGCAAAACTTATGGGTGCAGTTATGCGTTTCTTATTAAAGTAGTATTTACATAACTTTGCATTAAGGCCTATAAGGGCAAAAGGGGCCAAAAGGTGCCTAAATGCCCCAAGGCCTGTATTTCTTTTCTCTTTTCCTTTTCGGCCTTTTTGCCCTTTTTGCCCTTTTGGGCCTTATATATTATATAATGTACGCGCGTGGGGTGCGCTTTTTCCTTCTTGTTTAAAAATGTTAAAAAATAAAATCATTTTAAAAGTGTCCCATTGAGCGTGTTTTGTGTAATTTGACTAACTTTTTGTATAAACATGCGTATTGACTGTTAAGCGTGGTATTATGCGTTGATAATCAATACAATGTCTGTCTATTTCTGCGTAAAAAATGCTCGTTTTGCTCTCTTTTAACTGCTTTAAACCGCGTTGCACACGATAGACATTTTTGAGCAAAAAGTGTTCAAAATTGCCGTTTTGATAAAAAAATAACACTTTTAATGAAAAAAAGTGCTTAAAATATTTTAACTGTTGTGCAAAAAGTTGTATTTTCGCGCCATTCACTTCCTGTTGACAGGAGGTGGAATTACAAAAAGACACAAATTCATTATTATTATTAACTTAAATTCATTATTATGAAAAGAGTGCTATTTCTATTGACCTTTATCTTTATGGGTATTGGTATGGCAACAGCTCAGACCGCAACCATCACGGGTAAAGTTTACTCGGAGGCAGACGGAGAGCCTGTTTTTGGCGCTTCTGTATTTGTAGTAGGTACTTCAGTGGGTGCCGGTACAGATATGGACGGTAATTTTACAATTGAAAATGTGCCTGCAACAGCTACTACTCTTCGTGTATCATACGTTGGTATGACAACACAGGAGGTACAGATTGTTAGAGGTAAGCCAATGCGAGTTATTCTCGTTGAAGATGGCGTTACTCTCGACGACGTTGTGGTTGTGGCTTATGGTACAGCAAAGAAGTCGGCGTTTACCGGTTCTGCTTCAGTCGTTAAGGCTGAGACAATCGAGAAGCGTCAGGTTTCTAACATTACAAACGCACTTACTGGTGCTATCGCCGGTGTGCAGATCACAAGCTCAAACGGTCAGCCAGGTGTTTCTGCTACAGTACGCGTTCGTGGTGTAGGTTCACTCAACGCCGGTAACGACCCATTGTATGTTGTTGACGGTATGCCTTTCGACGGTGACATCTCATCTATCAACCCAGCCGATATCGAGAATATGTCAGTGTTGAAGGATGCTGCAGCTTCTGCTCTTTACGGTGCACGTGGTGCCAACGGTGTCATCATGGTAACAACAAAGAAGGGTAACAGCGGTAACGCACGTGTATCTTTCGATGCAAAGTGGGGTGTTAACCAGCGTCAGATTGGCAAGTACGATGTAATGGAGTCATCAAACCAGTATATGGAGACTCTTTACAAGAGCTTCTACAATGCAGGTATCTACAGCCTCGGTTACTCTCCACTCAACGCACACAACTATGCTAACGGTGAGTTGTTCCCAGCTCTTGGTTATCAGATGTATAGCCTCAATGGTGCTAACGGTTTGATCGGTCTCGACGGTAAGGTCGATCCACGCGCTACACTCGGTTACAGCGACGGTAAGTACTACTATACACCAGATGACTGGACTGCAGGTATGATTGAGAGCCAGATGCGTCAGGAGTACAACTTCTCAGTAGCAGGTGGTACAGACAAGGTTAACTACTACTTCTCAGTAGGTTACCTCGAGGATGGTGGTATCATTGAGAACTCTGGTTTCAACCGCCTCTCTACACGTTTGAATGCTGACTACCAGGCCAAGAAGTGGTTGAAGGTTGGTGCAAGCCTCGCTTACACAAACAGCGACAGCCGCTACCCAGGTGAGCAGACAAACACATCTTCATCAGGTAACGCATTCTTCATTGCAAATGAGATTGCTCCTGTATATCCTTTCTATGTACGTAATGCTGATGGTTCTATCGCACTTGATCCTACAAGTGGTCGTCCAGTATATGACTATGGTGATGGTTCATCAACAAACTATACACGTAACTTCATGTCAATGTCTAACCCTATGAGTGACCTTCTCTACAACGATGAGGAGTACTTGATGGATATCTTCAACGGCAAGTGGTTTGCTGAGATTACTCCAGTCAAGGGCCTTAAGTTGACTGCATCACTCGGTACACACATCGACAATACACGCTACCACTCAATCGGTAACGCACGTTATGGTCAGAGCGCACAGTACGGTGGTAACGCTTACCAGAGCCAGAGCCGCGTGTTCTCTTTCAACCAGCAGTATCTTGCAAACTACAACGCAAGTGTAGCTAACAACAACTTCGATATCACACTCGGTTACGAGGCATACAACTACAATACTGAGAGCGTATACGCTACAGGTCAGAACCTCTACAAGCCAGGTGACTTCACAATCAACAATACAATCGACCAGAAGCGTGGTGGTGGTTCATACGGTGAGTACGCTACACGTGGTTTCTTCGGTCGTTTGAACTATGACTACGGTGAAAGATTCTTCCTCAGCGGTTCTTACCGTCGCGACGCTTCTTCACGTTTCCACCCGGACAACCGTTGGGGTAACTTCTGGTCAGCATCAGCTGCTTGGGTTCTCAGCAAGGAGAAGTTCATGAAGAAGGCTTCTTGGGTTGACATCTTGAAGATCAAGGCATCTTTCGGTCAGCAGGGTAACGACAACATCGGTAACCTCTATGCATACCTCGACCAGTACACAGTATCAGGTGCTGACGGTGTGTTCTCAGACGGTCTTTTGGCTTACAAGGGTAACCCTGAGTTGACATGGGAGAAGAGTAACTCTTACAACGCCGGTGTTGACTTCTCTTTCTTCAAGGGTAAGTTGAGCGGTACAGTTGAGTACTTTGGCCGTCGCACAAGCGACATGCTCTACTACAAGGCAGTTGCTCCATCTAACGGTTACAGCGAGATTCCTGTAAACATCGGTTCTATGACTAACAGCGGTCTTGAGGTTGAGCTCAACTCTACAGTTGTTGACACACGTAACTTCAAGTGGGATATCTTTGCAAATGCAACATTCCAGAAGAATGTTATCAACGAATTGGCTCCTGAGCTCGAGGGTGAGTACATCAGCGGTACAACTATCTACCGTGAGGGTGAGTCACGTTACCAGTACTACTTGCCAAAGTATGCAGGTGTAGATCCACACACCGGTCTTGCACTCTACTATGCAAAGACACAGCCTGCAAGCGATGCAACAGATGAGGAGGTTGCAGCATTCGTTCCTGAGGTTTATGTAACATCTGACTACTCTGTTGCTCAGAAGACATATCGTGAGGCAACTGGTGACATGGCTCCTGACATGTACGGTGGTTTCGGTACAGGTTTTGAGTTCTTCGGTTTCGACCTTTCAGTTCAGTTCTCATATCAGTTGGGCGGTATGCTCTATGATAACACATATGCTAAGATGATGCACGGTGGTACATCTTCAAGCGTAGGTACAAATTGGCACAACGACATTGCAAACGCTTGGACACCTGAGAACCGTTTCACAGACGTTCCACGTTTGAACTACAATGACAAGTATGCAAACTCAACATCTGACCGTTGGTTGGTATCTTCTGATTACCTCTCATTGAACAACGTCACATTCGGTTACACATTCCCCAAGAAGTGGATGCGTGCAATCGGTTTGAACTCAGTTCGTATCTACGGTGCTGCTGACAACGTAGCTTTGTTCAGCGCTCGCAAGGGTATGGACCCACGTAAGGGAACTATGTCAACAACAACATCTACATACGGTGCGTTGCGTACATTCTCAGGTGGTATCAAGGTAACATTCTAATAATTTAAAATGTGAATATTATGAAGAACTTTAAATATAAATTCGTTGCATCGGCGTTCGCAGCTCTTGCTATGGTGAGCTGTAACGACCTTGATACAGCACCGATGGGTTCAACAGTCACAACCGACCAGAAGGCCGAGGCTGTTGCTTCAAACCCAGACCGAATCAAAGCAAGTATCGCTGCTATCCCTGCCGGTTTCTACAACTTCGGTAAGTTGACCGGTGAGGGTAACCACAACGATCTCTACTATCCAGCTACAATGTTGTTCACAGACACACGTGGTATGGATTTGGTATCAGATGATATAGGTTACAACTGGTTCGCTTCATCTTTGGTTTATTCTGATGTTAGCTGGACAAATTTTGTACCTTATTCAATTTGGACAACTGCTTACAAGCAGATTTCTTCAGCAAACAGCGTGGTAAAGACTATCGGTACATACGAGCCTGCAGATGAGGAATTGAAGTACTATCTTGCTCAGGCTTTGACAATCCGTGCATTCGACTACTACACTTTGGCTCAGTATTTCCAGCACACATATGTTGGCAATGAGAACAAGCCTTGTGTACTCCTTATCACAGAGGAGAACTTTGAGAATGTTCCTAATACCGGTATCAAGCGTTCAACAGTTGCTGAGGTTTACGAGTTTATCATGAACGACCTTGATTGCGCTATCGAGCTTCTTTCGGCTACTTCAACAGTTCGCGAGGATAAGCGTTATGTTGACCTTGCTGTAGCTTACGGTATGCGTGCACGTGTTAACCTTGTGATGAACAACTGGGCTGCTGCCGCTGCTGATGCTCAGGCTGCCATCGACAATACTGCTGCTACTCCATACGATGTTTCAGACGTTGATCACCCAACTTTCAGCGACATCGACGATGCATCTTGGATGTGGGGTATCTTGGTTGCCGAGACAGACCGTCCTGTAACATCAGGTATCTGTAACTTCCCATCACACATGGGTTCACTCAACTACGGTTATGCATCAGTAGGTGCTTGGAGAAAGATCAACAAGGCTCTCTATGCTCAGATTCCTGCAACTGACGTTCGTAAGGGCTGGTGGTTGGATGAGAACAAGCAGTCTCCAAACCTCGACGCTGCGCAGGCTGCATATGTAGCTGAGACAAAGATCCCTGCTTACACACAGATGAAGTTCGGTTGCTATCAGGATAAGATCGGAACTTCTACAAACGCAAATGATATTCCTTTGATGCGTGTTGAGGAGATGTACCTCATCCTTGCCGAGGCTCAGGCTATGGCAGGTGACCCAGCAACAGGTGCTGCTACACTTGAGGCATTCGTTAAGGCTTACCGTGATGCAGAGTACACATGTGCTGCCAAGGAGGGTCAGGAGTTGACAGCTGCTATGGTTCAGGACAAGGTATGGTTCCAGCGTCGTATCGAGCTTTGGGGCGAGGGCTTCTCTTATGCCGACATGATGCGTCTCAAGAAGGATATGGACCGTCGTGGTGGTGGCTTTGAGGCTCACACAACATACTTCATTCCAACAGGTAGCGATGCGTTGATTCTCCCAATCCCACAGGATGAGATCGAGGCGAATGCTATGTTGACAGAGGCTGACAACAACCCAACAGCTTCTGCTCCAGATCCTGTTACAGAGTAAAAATCTTTATTTTCCCTGCCCCGTGCAGGGGCATGGGGAAATTTTGAAAAACAAAAATAAAATTCAGAGATTATGAAAATATTTAAATCATTTATAGTAATGGCAATCGCCTTGACTGCAGGATTCTTTGCATCTTGTAGCACAGAGGGCGTTTGGGATGCATACGATACTACAAGTGAGCCAACATACTCATTTGAGCAGAAAGCATCGAACTATGTATTGTCTGCTACAGATACTTTGTATCAGGTTGCAGTCAAGGTGTTCCGTAACAATGCTAACGGCAACGTAACTTTGCCTCTTGATGTTCAGTTCAACAACACTATCATGACTTGTGATACTGCTGTTGTGACATTCGAGAATGGAAAGGACTTTGCTGAGTTCTTGATCAACGTTGACTATGACAACATTAAGGTTGGTACAAAATACACTGCAGCCCTCGCGTTTGTAGTTGATTCATTGAACTACACAGAGGCAAACGCTTCACTTACAGGTAACAGCAGCACAAGCATCTCAATTCAGCTTGAGTATACTTGGGAGTCAATCGGTAAGGCTGTGTACACAGATGATGCTTTGACAGGTTTCTATGGCTTGCCCGATTTCCCGGTTGTTGAGGTTGATGCTGAGATCGCTGTAGGTACAAGCGTTATCCGTATCTCTACTCCTTATGGCGCTCAGTATCCGTACAACGAGTCGGGTGACTATGATACTTCTAAGGATTACTACATTGTATTCAACTGCAACGATCCTGAGGGTGTTTACATCGATGGCTGGTGTGATACCGGTTTGAATTGGGGTTACGGTATTTTCTCTATGACATCATACGGTTATTATATGATGGCTAATGGCTATTCATTTGATCAGGTAAAGGCTGCCGGTCTTATGGGTACATTGGATGAGGACCTTTGCATCACATTCCCAGTTAAGGGTCTTGTTGTAAACATGCCTGATGCAGGAACTGCTTATGGCAACAAAAACGGTGCATTCAAGCTTGACTTGAGCACAACTACACTTGCTGAATAAATTAATTAATCAGTGATATAATAAAAAAGCGAACCTTTACGGGTTCGCTTTTTTTTATGGTAATAATATAGATGTTGCCTCAGGCTTTAAAATCCAGCGTTTATGTCATGTCGGTCGTATGGGAGATATCTAAAAATGTTGTTTCAGATCTTTTGACAATTCTTGCTTGTTGCAACCCACACGGTGCAAACTACGCCTGCACTACGTGTGACCTATTGCTGCAAGTATTGGTTGGGTCACTTTGAGAATGCTTCTACCAAGCATTGTCGAACTAAACTTTCGTCGTTCCGCTCTGTCGTGACATCAAGAGGTGTTTTCTGGGGCAACTGCTGTATTCCTCCTGTGGATGCATTCCCCAAATGTGTGGCGTATGATCCCGGGATGGTGTGGAAATGCCGGCTGTGCGGCCTATATGGCACGATGGGGCATAAAACAAAAGTGGTGAACATTGCTGTCCACCACTTTTTGTTTGCAAACTTATTTCGACAGGCATTGCCTGTATTGCAATTACTTCTTCTTGCCGTTGTACTCGTCTGAAACGGTCAACTTAGCACGTCCCTTTGCGCGACGAGCTGCCAATACGCGACGGCCATTCTTTGTAGCCATTCTCTCACGGAAACCGTGCTTGTTCTTTCTCTTTCTGTTAGAGGGTTGGAATGTTCTTTTCATCGTCTTATATATTTTATATTGTTTATATTCGCTTTTTAGACTTTTTGCTTTTCAGCTTGCAAAATTACTCTTTTTTTTCATATTGGCAAAGTTTTCGCGAGGTATTTTTTCTCATTTTTATATTATTGCCGCGATTGCCTCATCTGCTGCGTGGTGTCGGCTTTTGAGAATGTGCAGGAGTGGGCTGGTGTGGCAATGGAGTTGTGTGTACTTTCTATAATGCGTCATCATTTCGTGTGTTTTTTGGCTTGTATATTGCTCTGCTCTGCATTTCATGGGTTAGTAATTAAAAAATATTACATATAATTTGCATAAAATCAATATTAAATTGTAACTTTGGACTGTATGCCTTAAAAGGGCTTGTTTTGAGGATAAATTAACCTTAATATTATTTTAATAAAATGAAACCTACACTTTTTGTATTGGCTGCAGGTATGGGCAGCCGTTATGGTGGTTTGAAGCAGTTGGACGGTCTTGGTCCAAACGGTGAGACAATCATGGACTACTCAATCTTTGATGCCATCCGTGGTGGCTTCGGTAAGTTGGTGTTCGTTATCCGCAAGGATTTTGAGCAGGATTTCCGTGACAAGGTATTGAGCAAGTACGAGGGTCACATCCCAACAGAGTTGGTGTTCCAGGCTATTGACAACCTCCCAGAGGGCTTTACAGTTCCTGAGGAGCGTACAAAACCTTGGGGTACAAACCACGCTGTGCTCATGGGTAAGGATGCTATCAACGAGCCTTTCGCAGTAATCAATGCCGATGACTTCTATGGCCGCGATGCATTTGCCGTTATGGGTAAGTGGCTCAGCGAGCTCCCAGAGGGTAGCGAGGGTAAGTATTCAATGGTTGGTTTCCGCATCTGCAACACTCTCAGCGAGAATGGTAGCGTAGCTCGTGGCGTTTGCGAGAAGAACGACCAGAATATGTTGACCGGTGTTGTTGAGCGTACTGAGATCATGCGCGTTGACGGCCCTATCTGCTTCAAGGATGAGGAAGGTGCTTGGCAGCCTGTAGGCGAGGAGACTCCTGTTTCAATGAACTTCTGGGGCTTCACACCTGACTACTTCAAGCATTCAGAGGAGCAGTTCGTTGACTTCTTGAAGGAGAATGTTGACAAACCAAAGGCTGAGTATTTCATTCCATTGGTTGTTAACAACCTTACAACTACAGGTAAGGCTTCTTGTGAGGTTCTTGACACTTCTGCAAAGTGGTTTGGTGTAACATATGCTGCTG
>JAFYWE010000117.1 GCA_017558165.1 Bacteroidaceae bacterium | reverse complement strand
ATCCTTGACAGCCCGTCAGCGCCGGCCATAAACCTGATGGAGTTGGCGGCAAGCTCCATTGACATTTCGGTAAAGGTGTGGTGTAAGCAGAGCGATTATTGGAATGTGAAGTTCGACATGAACAGGAAAGTGTACGACATATTCCCTAATGAAGGACTCAACTTCCCGTATCAGACTATTACTGTGCAAGTAGAGAAGGAGGCTTGATTCCAATCACTTTTGTCCCGATTTCCGGGTTTGCCATGTCGGCCGTGCAAATGTACGGCCGACATTCATTATATATGCCGTTATCCCAATCTTCAAGAATAATAGTATAAATTTGCTCTACATCATAAGTTAAAAAAGATTTATTTAGTAACTTTGCAAAGTTTTTGAAAAAGGGGCTTTTCATGGTGCCCGTGATGGGGTATTGATGCCGTATTACTGTGGAAACATAATCTTAATATAAAATGGATACAAAAAAGTTAATTGACTTTCATCCTAAGTTCTTCTCTTGCATGAAGAACTATTCACGTGAGAAATTCGGTGCCGATGTCATGGCCGGAATCATCGTTGGTATCGTGGCAATTCCTCTGGCAATTGCGTTCGGTATCGCAAGTGGAGTGGGACCGGCCGAGGGTCTCATTACAGCAATCCTTGCGGGTATGCTCATTTCTGTTTTCGGTGGCTCAAAGGTGCAGATCGGTGGTCCTACAGGTGCGTTCATCATCATCATCTACGGTGTGATACAGCAGTATGGTCTCGGTGGCCTTGCCCTTGCTACCATAATGGCTGGTGTGATCCTCATTATCATGGGTCTTTGCCGTATGGGAACTGTCATCAAGTTCATGCCTTATCCCATTATCATCGGTTTTACCGGTGGTATCGCTATCACTATCTTCTCTACACAGATAAATGATCTCCTGGGTCTTGGAATCAGCAGTGTCCCAGCGAACTTCGTTGACAAGTGGATATGCTACTTTGAGAACATCGGTGGCATTGACTGGTGGAGTGCCGGTATGGGTATGTTGAGCGTGGTACTTATTGCGTTGACTCCAAAGTTCTCCAAGAAGATTCCAGGCTCTCTACTTGCTATTGTGGTGATGACCGTTGCCGGTTATCTGCTCAGGGAGTTTGCTGGTGTAACTACAATCAAGACAATCGGTGACCTTTATGAACTTCCTTCAGGCCTGCCTTCATTCGTTCTTCCGGCCATTGACGGCGACGCTTCTCTTTGGGCTACAATGCAGGGACTGGCTCCTGTGGCATTCACCATTGCAATGCTCGGCGCCATAGAATCATTGCTCTCGGCTATGGTAGCAGATGGTGTAATAGGTGACCGCCACAACTCAAACACAGAGCTTATCGGTCAGGGTATAGCGAACGTGGTAGTACCGTTCTTCGGCGGTATCCCTGCAACAGGTGCCATCGCCCGTACAATGGCCAACATCAACAATGGCGGTAAGACCCCTGTGGCTGGTATCGTACACACATTGGTGCTGTTGCTGGTTCTGTTGTTCCTCGGTGGTCTTGTCGAGCTTATACCTATGCCTTGTCTTGCAGGTGTGCTTGTAATCGTATCATACAATATGAGCGGTTGGAGAACAATCGTTTCAATGTGCAAGAGTTCAATGTCGGGTACCAGCGTGTTGTTCGTGACGCTGTTGCTGACAGTCTTCTTTGACCTTACACTTGCGATTGAGGTGGGTCTTGTGATGGCCGTAGTGCTCTTCATGAAACGTGCTATGGCGAGCGCCCACATCTCTGTCGTACGTGATGAGGTTGAGGTACACCACGATGGTGAGAACGATGAGGTGCTCGCAATCCCTGCCGGAACCGAGGTGTTCGAGATCGAGGGTCCATTCTTCTTCGGTATCGCCAACAAGTTCGATGAACTCACACGTGACACAGACGCTATGCCAATACGTATTGTAAGAATGAGAAAGGTTACTTTCGTGGACTCTACAGCGTTGCATAATCTTGAGATATTCATCAGTGCGTCAAAGCATGAGGGTAGGGTCGTTATCCTCTCTGGCGTCCATAGCAATGTGGAGAAGGATCTCCGCAAGGCGGGAATCGTCAAGATGGTGGGTCAGGAGAATGTGTGCGGTAACATACATCTTGCCCTTCAGCGTGCGGCCGAAATATCGGCCTCAATGGGAATTGAGAAAAATTAATCAATTTATATATAAGGCTGTGTACGGCACACCGTACACAGCCTGTTTTTTGTCTGTATGAACGATAAGAGCTTGCGCCCGGGTTTTCTTGTATATGTCACCGCATTCGTTATTGTGGTGTTGTGGGGCTGTACATTCGTGCAGACGAAGATCCTTATCAACGCGGGTCTGCGTCCCGATGAGATTTTTCTCTTTCGTTTCACTCTTGCCTATATCCTTATACTCCCTCTTGCCGGCAAGAGGCTCATACTTGACAATCTTACCGACGAGTTGCTTGCCGCATCGTTGGGACTGACCGGTGGTTCACTGTACTTTGTAACAGAGAACTATGCTCTGGCTTATGGCTACTGTTCAAATGTGGCGCTTATAGTTTGCCTCACTCCTATGGTAACGTCATTCATCGTTGGTTGTTTCTATCCGGGCGAACGTCTGCGTGGGGCAGGTGTGTTGGGCTCTGTCATAGCCCTTGTAGGTATGGCACTGGTTGTCTTCAACGGAAATTTTATTCTGAAACTTTCACCCCTTGGTGATATCCTTGCACTTGGTGCATGTCTCTGCTGGGCTGTATATTCGCTTGTGATAAAGAGACTGCAAGGCAGGTATAGCAATATGCTTATTACGCGCAAGATATTCGGCTATGGACTGCTTACTATCTTGCCGTTGCTTCTTGCACGTGGGGTGAATGTGGATATCCTGTTCAATGGCGGCGCTGTTGTATGGGGAAATGTCCTGTTCCTTGGCTGTGTGGCGTCAATGCTCTGTTTTCTCGGGTGGAACTACTGTCTTGAGAGAATAGGAACCGTGCGTGCCACCAATCTGCTCTATCTCAACCCGGTTGTGTCAATTGTTACTTCTGCACTTGTGCTTGGGGAGCATGTAACTTGGTTGGCAATCCTGGGTGCCGTACTAATTCTTGCAGGCCTCGTTTGCCTTGAGCGTAAATAGGGTAGCAGTCTACAGACCTTATTTATATTGGGCCAGTGCGTTGCTGAGCTTTTCCCTCCAATCCTCGCCGTTCTCAACAAGTAGTGTCCTTATCCCGACCTCCCTTGCAGCCTCTATGTTCTTGGTGCTGTCATCGACGAACAGGGTTTCCTCTGCTCTCATTCCGCCATCGGCAAGCATCTTGCAGTATATTTCACTACTTGGTTTTGAACAGTGCATTCTGTAGCTGAAGAACAGCATATCAAAATAGTCGGCAAGTGATTTGCCCACAGGCGTGAAATCCTTGGTCAATGCCCAGCTCTGTATGAACGGGTTTGTGTTGCTCAGTACCGACAGACGGTAACTGCCGCGCAGTGTCTGCAGATGCTCGAGCAGAGTGGTGTGTACCTCTACAAGGAAACCCAGCCAGGCATCCTTTGCCTGTTCGAACGTTATCTCCCTGTTGCATATCTGTCCTAATCTACGGCAGAACTCATCGGCGTCAATGTCTCCGTTCTCAAGTTCAAAGAACGGCCCCTTTTGGCAGTAGGAGTTTATATATTGTTCAGGTTTCTCCACACCAAGGTCGCGGAATCTCTGTAAAGCCCTTTCGGTGTCAATGGTGGTCAGTACTCCACCGAAATCAAATACAATGTCCTTTATCATACATCTTTTCTT
>JAFYWE010000116.1 GCA_017558165.1 Bacteroidaceae bacterium | reverse complement strand
TATGGGCCTGTGGGGCGTGTGCGACTGGAACGCTTTCGGTACATTATACTATGTGTCGGGCTTCATCGGTTACGTGGTACTTGCGCACTATCTTGTACGCTATCCGCTGGAGTGGAGTCGGGGAAAGATCGCCGCTGTCGGCATTCCAATGTTCCTTGCTGGCTATGCAATTACATTCGGCGGTTTCCTCAAGATGCAGGAGTACTACCCGGGCAATTATGCCTATCTTGAGATCATGTGGCTCTTTACCGGCATCAATGTGTTCATGATGACATTCCCTGTATTCATCGCTGTGCAGAAGATAAAGTTCGCACCGTCAGCCTTTGTCAGCTCGCTTGCCCGCCTTACCTTCGGCATATACCTATGCCATTTCTTTGTGGTGCAGGTGATGTATGATGTCTATGCGACGTTGCTGCCCGGTATTCCGGCTGTGTGCAGGATGATGCTGATGGCTGTGTCTGCTTTCACGGTTTCGGCATTCATCGTGTGGGTTATATCAAGGATTCCTTTGTTGCGTAAAGTCATAGCTTGATAAAGACAGCACTCCCATCCAACATGAACTTGGATGGGAGTGCTGTCTTTATCGGTATCTTCTTTGTAAGCCTTTGCGTCTTTCACGTGGTGAGCACTCCTTCCTGTGGTGGAAACGCTCCCGTCTTATATACTCAAAGCGTGCCTTGCAACAGCAACCGCATGATATGCTGTCGGTCACATTCGTTTTTACATTTGTTATTGAGTCGTTCTCGGCTTCGGCCTTCTTGGTCAACAATGAGTCGGCAAAAAGATGTCGTGCGGGAGGTTGTTTTATCATCCCATCCTCGCGCTGGCTGACAAACCCTTTGTTTCTTTGGGTTACATTCTCCTGTGCCTGCGCGGTTGTGACATAGAACAAACCAATGCACAGTGCCAGCATTGCGGTTATCCTTGTTGTGCTCATATGTTCCTCGCTATGAAATCTCCGACCTCAGTTGTTGATGATGGCTTTACGTTCTCGGGCGCGATATCCTCGGTCACGACGCCCTGCTCTATGGCAAGGTCTACGGCGCGACGTATTGCGGCGCCGGCCTCCATGTCCTTGAAGGCGTATTCGAACATCATTGCCGCCGAAAGTATTGTCGCTATCGGGTTCGCGATGTTCTTGCCTGCAGCCTGTGGATAAGAGCCGTGGATTGGCTCAAAGAGTGATGTGCCTGTACCGATTGATGCCGATGGCAACAGTCCCAACGAGCCTGTGATGACGCTGGCCTCGTCGGTGAGGATGTCGCCGAACATGTTCTCCGTGACCATAACGTCAAAATGGCGTGGCTGCTGTATTATCTTCATTGCGGCATTGTCCACGAACATATATTCAACCTCTACATTGGGGTAATCCTTCTCCATGGCCTTGGCTGTCTCACGCCACAGGCGTGAGGTCGCAAGAACGTTAGCCTTGTCAACGACAGTGAGTTTTCCGCGACGCTGTGCCGCATACTCGAATCCCAAGCGGCAGATGCGCTCAATCTCCTCCCTGCTGTATACACAGGTGTCGTATGCGGTGTTGCCGTCCTCGGAGCGTCCCTGCGGGCGTCCGAAATAGAGACCGCCTGTGAGCTCACGTACACAGATGAAGTCGGCTCCCTCTACAAGGTCGTGACGCAACGGTGAACGGTGCAATAGTTTCTCGAAAGTGTTCACGGGGCGCAGGTTGGCGTACAGTCCCAACTTCTTGCGCATTGCCAATAATCCCTGCTCGGGGCGCACCTTCGCCTCGGGGTTGTTGTCATACTTGGGGTCGCCGATGGCACCGAACAGCACCGCATCGGCCTCGCTGCAGGCGCGGTGTGTCTCGTCGGGGTAGGGGTTACCCGTCGCGTCAATGGCTGCTGCACCCACAAGGGCGTGGGTGTATGTTATATCGTAACCGAACTTGGCGGCTACGGCGTCAACGGCCTTTACCGCCTGTGCTACAATCTCGGGGCCGATGCCGTCGCCCGGGAGCACTGCAATGTTTATCTTCTTCATATCCGTATCATCTATTCTCGAATGACTCGATCTCTTGGCGTATGCTCACGAGGAAATCGACATCATCGTAACCGTTCATAAGACACTCCTTCTTGTATGGCGCAATCTCGAACTGCTCCTTGCTCTCTGTGCCGGCAATCTCTATTGTCTGTGCTGGCAGGTCAATGAAAAGCTCCGTATTAGGGTCGCTCTCGATGGCCGCGAATATATCGGCAAGCATCTTCTCGCTTACCACTACGGGCAACAGGCCGTTGTTAAGGGCATTGTTGCGGAAGATGTCGGCAAAGAAACTCGATATAACCGCGCGGAATCCTGCTCCCTCAATTGCCCAGGCCGCGTGCTCACGGCTTGAACCGCAACCGAAGTTCTTGCCTGCGACAAGAATCTCTCCCTTGTAGCGTGGTGAGTTCATTACGAAATCCTCCTTGGGGTTTCCGTCCTTGTCATATCTCCAGTCGCGGAAAAGGTTATCACCGAATCCCTCGCGGGTGGTGGCCTTCAGGAAACGCGCCGGAATTATCTGGTCGGTATCAATATTCTCTATCGGCAGTGGAACTGCAGTAGAACTGAGTGTCGTGAATTTCTGTCTCATGGTCGCTATGCTTGTTTTTCTCATCTATGCTCAGTGGCACGGGAATCCTACATCAGTATTCTTGGGTCTGTTATCACTCCTGTCACGGCAGCGGCTGCCGCTACAAGCGGGCCTGCCAACAGTGTGCGTGCACCCGGGCCTTGGCGTCCTTCGAAATTGCGGTTCGATGTGGCCACGCAGTATTTACCGGCCGGTATCTTGTCCTCGTTCATTGCCAAGCATGCCGAGCATCCTGGCTGGCGTAGCTCAAATCCCGCCTCGGCGAGTATGTCGCCCAATCCCTCCTCAATGGCAAGGCGTTCCACCTCCTTAGAGCCGGGCACAATCCATGCTGTAACATTCTCCGCCTTCTTGCGTCCCTTTACGAAATTGGCAAATGCCCTTATGTCCTCGATGCGTCCGTTTGTGCAGCTGCCCACAAAAACGTAGTCAATGGGCTTGCCCTCAATCTTGTCACCCTCGGCAAAATCCATATATCCGAGTGCCTTGGCGTATGAGTTCTTTGCTGCTGGCTCCATATCCCCCGATGTGGGGATTGTGCCGTTTACGGCTATGCCCATTCCTGGGTTTGTGCCGTATGTAATCATAGGCTCAATGTCTGCCGCGTCAAAGGTAATCTCCTTGTCAAATACGGCATCGTCATCGGAGCGCAACTTGCTCCACTCCTCGACGGCCTTTTCCCACTTCTCGCCCTTTGGTGCGAACTCACGTCCGCGCAAGTATTCGAATGTGGTGCTGTCGGGGGCAATCATGCCTCCACGTGCTCCCATCTCAATGCTCATGTTGCATATTGTCATGCGCGCCTCCATAGAGAGTGAGCGTATGGCCTCTCCTGCAAACTCCACAAAATGGCCTGTACCACCGCCGGTGCCTATCTTTGATATTATATAAAGGATTATGTCCTTTGAGCAGACACATGGTTTGAGCTTGCCTTCCACGTTTATTCTCATGCTCTTAGGCTTTGACTGTAGTATGCACTGCGATGCAAGCGCCATCTCCACCTCGCTTGTGCCGATGCCGAAAGCGATACAGCCCATTGCTCCGTGGGTGGATGTGTGGCTGTCGCCACACACTATAGTCATTCCCGGCTGGGTAAGTCCTGTCTGCGGGCCAATGACGTGGATGATTCCGTTGCGCTGTGAGCCGATCGGGAAAATGTTGATTCCGCTCTCGGCGCAGTTGCTCTCAAGCGTAGCCACCTGCTGTGCCGACTGTGGGTCGGCAATGGGCTGGTGCTGGTTCTTTGTCGGTATATTGTGGTCAGGGCTTGCCGTTACCTGTGCGGGGCGGAACACCTTGATGCCACGCTTGCGCAGTCCTGCGAATGCCTGTGGGCTTGTGACCTCGTGAATGTACTGCCTGTCGATGTAGAGCACGCATGAGCCTCCATCGAGTGTACGCACGGTGTGCGAGTCCCATATCTTGTCAAAGAGAGTGTTCATTGCTTGTAGGCGGTTTATCTTTGGTGATGATGTAGATGTTGACCCACCATTTATGACAATAATAATGATGTCATATCGAACGTATGTGAGATATCTCTATCTCATTTTATCGGAGATCCCTCACATGAAGTTCGGGATGACACACTACGCCGGTCAACTGCTATATCGTTTTTTATCTTATTAGAAGCTGTTTAATTTTATATCGTTAAGTTTTTTATAGAGCAAAAATAGGGTGTTTTATTATTTTTTGTAGGGCGCGTAGCGGGCTACGTAACCGAGAAAAAGAAGAAAACAGACATTTTTGAATATAAAAAACAACGAAACAGCGACTTATAG
>JAFYWE010000115.1 GCA_017558165.1 Bacteroidaceae bacterium | reverse complement strand
TCTCGGATGAACCGATTGATGACACGATACCCTCGCCTACACGTGCAAGCACCGTATCCTCACCGGCACCACCGACAAGGCGCTTGATGTTGGCGCGCACTGTAACGCGGGCAATGGCAATGAGCTGGATACCATCCTTTGCCACGGCTGTAACGTGTGGTGTGTCAATGACTTTGGGGTTAACCGACATCTGCACGGCCTCGAACACGTCACGACCCGCAAGGTCAATGGCGGTAGCCATCTGGAACGACAGCTCGATATTGGCCTTTGAAGCCGACACAAGCGCATGCACCACCCTCTCTACGTGACCACCGGCAAGGTAGTGAGCCTCGAGACTGTCACGTGTGATGTTCTCAAGACCGGCCTTGTGGGCCTCGATCATTGCCTGCACGATAACTGAAGGCGGTACGTTACGGATGCGCATAAGGAACAGCTGCATCAAAGAGATTCTCACACCCGACACCTTGGCCGACAGCCAGAGGACGAACGGAACATAGTGGAAAAAGAGTACCATAAGGATTATAGCTCCCACGGCAGTTCCACCAACCATAAAAATACTTTCTTCGTTCATAAAGAAATCCTCATTAAAAGTTGTTAGACCTATACTGCAAGTACACCGCATTAACAATTGTACTTACAATGTTTTATCACTGATTTATTTCTTATAACAATAAAGCAACCAAGTTACCGGCATTGTCATCCCGAACCAAGGGTTGACACCACAAATAACCCAAACTATGCATCTCTGTCATATAATGTTTTATAGAGATCCTTCACTTCGTTCAGGATGACAAATTACACACAGGGCATGCTTCTTTATCGCTTCACTTTCTCAACATACAGGGTACCGCCCGAGATGCGTACGACCACAACCTCGACACCCTCGTTAATGAAGCCCATCTCGGACTTCACCTCGACGTTCTCGCCGTTGATGCAGGCCTCGCCAATGAGCGCCAGGCGGGTTCTGGTAACACCACGGTCACCCACCTTGATCTTCTCAAGCTCCTCGCCCTTTACATTGGAATCGATGTTCTTCTTCAAGGCCAGGCGGTCAAGCGACTTGCCGTAGAGCGCCCAAAGGAAGAGCGAAACACAAATGAGGCCACTGAGAGCCATTGTTATCCAACCGGCAATGTTGCCCACAAAGAAGAAGGCATAGAACACCGATGCCAGCATTGCGGCAATGCCGAGCACGCCTGCCACACCGAAGCCGGGAATGAGGGCAACCTCAACAACAAGCAGCACGGTGGCCAGCAACACAAGAATTACTGTTATTACAACTTCCATATCACTTATAAATTTTTTCCTGTTCAAGACGTCTTATCTCATTCTCCATCTGCTCGACGACAACGGCATCGGCCTCCACCTTGGCCTCAAGCTCAAGGATTGCGGCGCTCATGCGCTGACGGGTAGCCGCATTTGCCGAGGCGTAAGCATCGCGCTGTTGCTCGAGCGAGCGCACATCGGCCACATGCTGGGCCGTACGCTTCTGCCACTCAACGAAGAGCTTGCGTGCCTCAGCGCTCTTGAAATCGGCCAGGTTGGTGTAGTCATGTATATCATCAATGACAAAGAGGAACTCAGCCTTAGGTCCGCTCCCGCTATCGGCATAAAGGAGCATTGCCAACTGCTGGCGCGCGGTACGCAACACGGCCTCATCGCCCTGAGTTGCGACTACCGACGACAACAGGGCGTACGGCAACACACCGTCATAGCCCAACTTGTCGGTATCGTACCTTGACTTGCCGCGGTTAGGGACAAATACATATACGCAGACAAGACCATCGGGCTGATTGCGGTCGGTAGCGAACCAACCGAGGTTGGAAACCTCGTCAATCACCAGCATATAGTCATTGGCTGTTGAGTTGAACGGCATTCCCACATTATCGGGGCGCAGGAAACGGCCTGTCTCGACATCCAGACGGGTCATGAAGATGTCATAACCGCCAATGGAGCCCTCACCGTCGCTGGCGAAATAGAGCGTCACGCCATCGGGGCACATGAAGGGATAGTCATCGTTGCCATAGGTATTGAAACCCTCTATGGGACGTGGTGTACCCCACTCCTCGGTAATCTTGGAGTTGTGATAGATCTTCATCTGGGACTCGTCGTACTGCCCATAGTCCGAGAAGTATATATCCATACTGCGCTCTGTCTCACAGATGTAGCCAGGCAGTATCGGATCGTCGAAATACCTTGCATTGGTTGTGACAAGGCCCACATCATCGCCCAGCTTGTAGGCCGACAGGAAATTCGCCTTATCCACCACGAAACTATCCACCACACACACCCTGGAGGTGTTCATAACCATGCGGCCGATATTGTTTGCCTGTTGCGCCTTACGCGAGAAGACAACACGCAAGGAGTCGTCCTTGGTATTCTCCAGGAACGTCTCATAACTCTCAGCCGCAAGGGGATACTGCTGCCTGCCGTAGTAGAAGTCGCCCAGATAACGGTCGGCATTCACGATGCCACGCGAAGCCGCGAACTTGAGCAGTTCCTCAACGTCGGCGGTGTCGCCGGTCTCGATACAACAACCGGCATACCAGTAACCGAACTCGCTGTTCTTGGGGTTCTTCTTGAGCTGCTTCTCCACAATGGGCTTCAGCTCCTCGAAACGCCCCTCATCGAACATCTTCTTTATCGTATTCCTGTTCTGTGCCATCGCTGAGAGCGACAACACACAGAGTGTAATTACAAAAAATAATCTTTTCATCAACAAACCTGTTTTCATGTATACCAGAGCGGAAACATCTCCGCACCCTACACACGGAGAAGCCAACTGGGCTGGTTTATCCGCGATTAATCGCAAATATAGTGAGTTTTTACAATTAACGGGCCTTTTGAGGCATTTTTTATATTTTTTATTACATAATAAGAGCGTCAAAGGACATTTCGGGCACGAAAAGAGAAAAAAGCTGTGGACAGGAGCGCCACGGATGCACTATTTTCATTAATTTTGCGCCGCAAAACGGGAAGGCTCCCCGACCCGACTGAAAACGGACAGTAAAATGGCAAAATTCACAGAACAGCAGAAGCTGTACAGACAGATAAACAGGCAGTTCGGACGCGCTACTCTTGGCTACTCGATGCTTGAGGACGGCGACCGCATACTGGTGGCACTATCGGGCGGAAAGGACTCGCTGACACTGCTGCAGCTGATGGCCGAGCGCAGCCGCATATACAAGCCCCGCATAAGCGTGGTGGCGGCACACGTGACAATGACCAACATACCCTACAAGGCCGACTTCGGGTACCTTAAGGAGTTCTGCCAGGGGCTTGGAGTGGAGTTGCATATACTGGAGAGCGGGTTCGACGCATCGACCGACAACCGCAAGTCGCCATGTTTCCTTTGCTCATGGAACCGCAGGAAGGCACTCTTCACGCTTGCGCAGGAGATAGGCTGCAACAAGATTGCCCTTGGACACAACATGGACGATTTCATTGAGACCATGCTGATGAACATGACATTCCAGGGCGCATTCAGTGCCATGGCACCAGTGATGCAGATGGAGAAATTCCCCATAACGGTGATACGCCCGCTGTGCCTGGTGAACGAGAACGATGTCGAGGCATATGCCAAGGAGTGCAACTTCCCGCCACAGGTGAAGAACTGCCCGTATGAGAAGGCATCGAACCGCGCAACCATGAAGGAACTGCTGGCTCACCTGGAGACACTGAACCCCGAGGCGCGTTACAACCTATGGGGCGCGATGAGCAACATACAGAGCGAGCTGTTGCCCCCGAAAATTGAAAAGAAACAGTAAAAATATATAACAATGACAAAAATTATCCTTACACTGGTCCTGCTCATCATCTCAAACACCTTCATGACGCTTGCATGGTATGGCAACCTGAAGCTGCAGGACATGAAAATCATTTCGCAGAACACATCGATAGTGCTCATCGTGCTTATCAGCTGGTGCGTGGCATTGCTTGAGTATTCGTTCCTGATTCCGGCAAACAGAATAGGCTCGGAGATCAACGGAGGCCCATTCTCACTGGTACAGCTCAAGGTAATACAGGAGGTAAT
>JAFYWE010000114.1 GCA_017558165.1 Bacteroidaceae bacterium | reverse complement strand
GTCTTGGACGACAGATGTGTGAGAAACTGCGTGACCTCATTCCAAGACAGCAGTTCGATATTGCGCTGCAGGCGGCTATCGGAACAAAGATCATTGCCCGCGAGACAATCAAGCAGGTGCGTAAGGATGTGACAGCGAAGTGTTACGGTGGTGACGTGTCACGTAAGCGCAAGTTGCTCGAGAAGCAGAAGAAGGGTAAGAAGCGTATGAAGCAGATCGGTAATGTCGAGGTTCCACAGAAGGCATTCCTCGCAGTATTGAAGCTTGATTGATGTGGAGCATCGTGAGCAGTTCACGTTGTAAGTACGATTTTAAAGAGTAGAGAATATGGGAATATTCAGTTTTTTCAGTAGAGAGAAGAAAGAGGTCCTTGACCAGGGCCTTTCAAAGACCAAGCAGAGTGTGTTCAGCAAGATTGCACGTGCCATTGCCGGCAAGAGCGAGATTGATGACGAGGTGCTTGATAACCTTGAGGAGGTGCTCGTTACATCTGATGTAGGTGTAGAGACCACACTCAAGATCATTGACCGTGTGCAGAAGCATGCGGCACGCGACAAGTTCATGAATACGAACGAGCTTAACAAGTTGCTCAAGGACGAGATTGCCCAGTTGCTCATGGAGAACAACAGTAACGACGGCGGTGACTCGTTCGACATCCCCATGACTCCTGGACAGCCATATGTGATTATGGTTGTAGGTGTAAACGGAGTGGGAAAGACAACAACCATCGGTAAGCTCGCGCACCAGTACAAGAAGGCCGGCAAGAAGGTCTACCTTGGTGCTGCCGATACATTCCGTGCGGCTGCCGTTGAGCAGTTGGTGGAGTGGGGACACCGTGCCGATGTCCCTGTAATCAAGCAGGGTATGGGCTCTGACCCCGCATCTGTGGCTTATGATACACTGGCTTCGGCCGTGGCGAACAATGCCGATGTAGTGATTATTGATACTGCAGGACGTCTGCACAACAAGGTGGGTCTCATGAACGAGCTTACAAAAATCAAGAACGTGATGCAGAAGGTCGTGCCTACTGCGCCTAACGACGTGATGCTTGTGCTTGACGGCTCAACAGGCCAGAATGCGTTCGAGCAGGCAAAGCAGTTCACCAAGGCAACCGAGGTTACATCGCTTGCAATCACAAAGCTTGACGGTACTGCAAAGGGCGGTGTCGTTATCGGTATCAGTGACCAGTTCAAGATTCCCGTGAAGTATATCGGCTTGGGCGAGGGTATCGACCATCTGCAGATATTCAACCGCGAGGAGTTCGTTGATTCACTCTTTGGATAATTCGATGAAAAAGAACCGTGTAGATATAATAACAATGGGATGCTCCAAGAATCTTGTCGATTCGGAGCATCTTATGCGTCAGCTCGAGGAGTGCGGCTCTGAGGTCGTGCACGACCGCGAGGAACCATGCGGTGAGATTGCCGTTATAAACACTTGCGGTTTCATCGGCGATGCAAAGCAGGAGTCAATCAATATGATTCTTGAGTTCTGCCAGCGCAAGGACGAGGGCGACCTTGAGAAGCTCTATGTAATGGGCTGTCTTTCGGAACGCTATCTGACAGAGTTGCGTGAAGAAATTTCGCAGGTGGACAAGTTCTACGGCAAGTTCAACTGGACAGAGCTTGTGGCCGACCTCAAGCATGAGTACAACGAGAAGATTGCCCAGGAACGTGTGCTTACAACTCCTTCGCACTATGCTTACCTGAAGATATCAGAGGGTTGCAACAGACGCTGTGCATATTGCGCGATCCCCATCATAACAGGTGCCCACAAGTCACGCCCCATTGAGGAGATTGTCGACGAGGTGAGTTATCTTGTGTCAAAGGGTGTAAAAGAGTTCCAGATAATTGCCCAGGAGCTTACATTCTATGGAGTTGACCTGTACAAGAAACAGAGCATTGCAGAGCTTGTTGAGCGCATATCGGATGTTGAGGGTGTGGAGTGGATAAGACTCCATTATGCCTATCCTTCGAACTTCCCTTATGACCTGTTGTGTGTGATGCGCGAGAGAAAGAACGTGTGCAAGTATCTTGATATAGCTTTGCAGCACGTCAGTACAAAGGTGCTCAAGAAGATGTGTCGCCACGTGACAAAGGAGGATACATATGCGCTTGTAGAGAGAATGCGCAGTGAGGTTCCCGGCATCTGTCTGCGTACAACGATGATGGTAGGCTTCCCAGGCGAGGGCGACAAGGAGTTCGAGGAGCTCATTGAGTTCGTGAAATGGGCGAAGTTCGACCGTCTGGGTGCTTTCGCATATTGCGAGGAGGATGGTACATATGCTGCCGAGAATTATCGCGACAGTGTATCGAAGAAGAAGAAACAGGAGCGCCTTGACCGCCTCATGGAGGTTCAGCAGAGAATCTCTACAAGGCTTAATGACGAGAAAGTCGGCTCTCTTTTCCGCACAATAATAGACCGCGTGGAGGGTGATTACTACATAGGAAGAACTGAATTTGATTCCCCCGATGTAGATACCGAGGTGCTTGTCAATGTAAACGACGGTGAACTGAAGATCGGTGAGTTCTACAATGTACGCATCACCAGTGCTACCGAATTTGACCTTATGGGAGTTGTGGAGAATGATTGATGCCACGGATGTAAGGGTGTAAAATTGTATAATCTATTATGAATAATAAGGAGTTTATCACAAAACTGGCTAAAAGGTGCGGTATGACAGTGGCCGAGGCTACTGCAAGTGTCGACACCTTTGTGGGTGTAATGACTGAGCGCCTGAAAGATGGTGACCAGCTCAATATCTCAGGTTTCGGCGTGCTTGAGACCAAGATGCGAAAGGAACGCCTGTCTGTCAATCCAAAGACCGGACAGAGATTCCTTGTCCCACCCAAAATACAGCTGGTTTTCCGCCCAAGCGGTAAACTGAAGGATAAATTCAAATAAACTGAGGTAAGACATATGAGCGATAAATTGAATCATTCCGACCTCAGTGCCTTGTTCGCAAAGGAGGCGGATATCTCGGGCGCAAAGGCCGAGAATTTCACAAAGGCCATATTCGAGCTTATCATAGAGGGGCTTGAACAGGATGGCATCGTAAAGATAAACGGCTTGGGTACATTCAAGGTTACTGATGTTGCCGACCGTTCAAGCGTAAATGTGAATACAGGAGAGAAGATTGAGATCAAAGGACACAAGAAGATCTCGTTTACTCCTGCCGATGCCATAAAGGAGAGCGTCAACCAACCGTTTGCAATGTTCGAACCGGTTGAGGTTGACGAGAATTACAAGGATGATGCTGAAGGTGTCGAGGATGCCGTGCCTGAGGTAGCCGAAGAGATTACAGCTCCTGTAGAGATTGCCGAACTTAAGATTGCGGAAGCTCCAATTACAGTAGAGAACGTTGAGAAAGCTCCTGTTGAGGAGGTCAAGGTTCCTGAGGTCATCGAGGAGGAGATGCCTGCCGATGATAGTGATTCTGTAGCGGTGGAACCTGTTGCCGTAGAGATTCTACCCGAGGAGTACGCGCCGGCCGTTGTTGAGGTGGAAGAGCCTGTTGAGATAGCTGAGGTTGTGGTTGAAGATAAGCAAGAGGATGCTGAAAGCGAAACATCCGAGACTGAAGAGCCTGTGGCTGACGGTGATATTGCTGTTGAAACCGTTGCAGATGAGTATGACGCAGTCGTTGCATCTGCCGACAATGTACTTCCAGAGGAGACTGTTGAAGTGAAAGTGAACGAAACTGTACAGGAGCCTGTAGCTGTACAGGCGAGAAGTGCGGAGCCTGTTATGGTGCACGTGCCAAAAAAGAATGGTCATGAGGATAAGGAAACTGTTCCTGCCAAGAAGAAAAACAGCAAACTGCGTTTTAATATCTCTTTTATAATAGGAGTACTTGCAGGTGTGTTCGTCGTGAGTATGCTTGGCAGGAATCATGCAGAGGATGTGGTAAGCGTAGAGTCTGTGGCTGATGATAACGCCAATCCGATTGCTGTTGTAAACACACAGAGCAAAGCCGTTGTGTCGGATGTTGTTTCTCAGGAGGACGTTGTTGCTGATGAAACGAGCTGCTTCCCTTGCGATACAGTCGTTGTCATAGAAAACAATGTATTCGACCCTGTGAAGACTCCGGCTGTGGATTTGTCGGCGGTTGAAGAGCCAAAGGTTGAAGAGGAATATACCTTTGTGTTGCTTGAGGCGGTCAACAAACTCGATTTGAAGAACCTCACAGTGGACGACACTACATTATATATTGCCGATGGAGAGCTTGCACGCCACACCGTAGCTGCAGACGAGACCCTGACAAGGATTGCAAGAGAGTATTACGGTGACAAGAGATTGTGGCCTTACATTGTTCAATATAATAATATGCGCGATCCCCATGGTCTCTGCCGTGGAATGGAACTGGTTATTCCACGTCTTGTACCTAAAAAGTAACAGCACAACGTTAAAGTTTGTTTAAGACTAACAATAGTTAAGTCTATTTTAACGAATTTAACATAATGACAACTCCGTAAGTTGTAATTTTGTACAGAAATAATACTAAAACAATACAGATATAATTATGGGTGTAACAATTGACATTCGCGAATTGAATGATATGATTGAGAGACAGAGCGGTTTCATTACCAATCTGCAGGCTGGTATGGACCAGGTGATTGTCGGACAGAAACATCTGGTAGAGTCATTGCTTATCGGACTACTTGCCGATGGCCACGTGTTGCTTGAGGGTCTCCCAGGTCTTGCCAAGACTCTTGCCATCAAGACACTTTCAGAGCTTATTGATGCTGATTTCAGCCGTATACAGTTTACTCCGGACCTTCTCCCTGCCGACGTGGTGGGTACCATGGTCTACAGCCAGAAGAACGAGGAGTTCAAGGTGAAGCGAGGCCCTATCTTTGCAAACTTCGTTCTTGCCGATGAGATCAACCGTGCACCGGCCAAGGTGCAGAGTGCGCTTCTCGAGGCCATGCAGGAGCGTCAGGTTACAATCGGTAAGGAAACATTCAAGATGCCTCAGCCATTCCTTGTACTCGCTACACAGAACCCGATAGAGCAGGAGGGTACATATCCGCTGCCAGAGGCGCAGGTCGACCGTTTCATGCTCAAGGTCGTGATTACATATCCCGAGCTTTCTGAGGAGAAGAGAATCATCCGCCAGAACATCACCGGCGAGAAGATTGAGGTCAAGCCAATACTGAAGCCAGAGGAGATTGTAGAGGCGCGTAAGGTTGTACGTCAGGTATACCTTGACGAGAAGATCGAGCAGTACATTGCCGATATCGTGTTCGCTACACGTTTCCCCGAAAAGTATGGTTTGAAGGACCTGAAGGATATGATTTCATTCGGTGCCTCGCCACGTGCTTCAATTAACCTTGCTTTGGCTGCACGCGCATACGCGTTCATCAAGCGCAGAGGTTACGTGGTTCCCGAGGACGTACGTGCCGTTGCGCACGACGTATTGCGTCACCGCATTGGTCTCAGCTATGAGGCAGAGGCAAGCAATATGACCAGCGACGAGATTGTAAGCGTTATTCTGAACAGCGTTGAAGTGCCCTAATCCCTGATTCATGGAGACAAGTGATCTCATAAAGAAAGTTCGCAAGATTGAGATAAAGACGCGCGGCCTCTCGCACAATATCTTTGCAGGAGAGTACCATTCGGCCTTCAAGGGGCGTGGTATGTCCTTCAGCGAGGTGCGTGAGTACCAGTATGGCGACGATGTACGTGACATCGACTGGAACGTGACTGCACGTTTCAACAAGCCATACATCAAGGTCTTTGAGGAGGAGCGCGAATTGACGGTGATGCTTGTCATTGACCTCTCCGAGAGTCTCGACTTCGGAACTGTAAGACAGACGAAACGCGATATGGTCACAGAGATTGCCGCAACGATTGCATTCGCGGCAATACAGAACAACGACAAGATCGGTGTAATCTTCTTTACTGATAAGGTGGAGAAGTTCATCCCTCCACAGAAGGGCAGGAAGCATATCCTTTATATAATAAGGGAACTGCTGAACTTTGAACCACAGAGTTCAAGGACCGACATCTCTGTGCCGTTGCAGTTTCTGACCAATGCCCTTAAGAAGCGTTGCACGGCGTTCGTGATAAGCGACTTCATTGACAACGGTGATTTCAGGAACGCAATGACAATTGCCAACCGCAAGCACGATGTCGTGGCCATCCAGGTCTATGACCGCCGTCTTGCCGAGCTTCCCAAGGTAGGTCTCATAAAGATGCGTGATGCCGAGAGTGGTGAGGAGATATTTGTCGACACGTCGTCGTCAAAGGTGCAGACCGCACAGCGCGAGTGGTGGCGAAGCCAGCGCGAGAAGCTTGATGAGACTCTCAAGAAGAGCCGTGTCGATTCCGTATCAATCCGCACCGACCAGGATTACGTCAAGGCGCTAATGAACCTGTTCGCACAACGCGGATAAGGCCATTCGTCACTTGTATGAAATGTAGATAAAACAATGAAGAAGAGGATATTATATATTGTTTCATTGATTATGGCATTGAATGCTACTGTTGTGGTAGCACAGAATGTCATACTTAACGCCAAGCTCGATACCTTTGCTATGAGAATAGGTGAGCAGACCAAGGCAACCCTTGACCTTAGTGTCGATTCAGGTTGCGAGGTCGTGATGCCATCCCTGAAGGACAAGTCGCTTGTCGATGGCATTGAGATTCTTGACAGCAAGGAGTACCGGGAGGATATCAATGGCGGTTCAAGGAGCAGATATGTACAGGAGTATCTTATCACATCCTTTGACAGCACACGCTATGAGATTGCGCCCTTCAAGGTTGTCGTGAACAACGACACATTCATGTCGAACAGGCTCATTCTCGATGTGTACAGCGTGGAGATAGATACCGCTAACCTGAGTAACATAGCTGGCCCTGGCAACGTCATTGAGGTTGAGCTTACTTGGGAAGAGGTCCGTGACTCGGTATATCTTACCACAATTCTGCTTTTTGTAGTGGCGTTGTTCGCATGGGTAGTGATTAGGCTTATAAACAACAAGCCTATCATCCGCATTGTCAAGATAAAGCCAAAATTGCCATCGCACATTGTTGCGATGAACAGTATTGACGAGATCAAGGGCGATGTTTCATTGCGTGTAGAGGGCAACGAGAAGGAGTATTATACCCGGTTGACCGATGTGCTCCGTGAGTATATGTACCGCCGTTTCGGGTTCAATGCTGCAGAGATGACCACGTCGGAGATTGTTGATGAACTGCTCAAGATAAAGGATAAGGAGAGCATCAAGGAACTCAAGGAGATTCTTGAGGTAGCCGACCTTGTGAAGTTTGCCAAGCTTCACCCGACTGTGCATGAGAACGAGCGTAACATGCTCAATGCAATAGAGTTCGTGAACGCTACAAAGAATATCGAGGAGGAGAATATCAAGCAGCCTACCGAAGAGCGCATTGTAAGCAAGCGTTCATTGAAGCAGAAGAGGGTGTTGCTGGCTTCCGTGATAATTCTTGCTGTAATCATTGTTGGAGTAGTCGTGCTACTCACAACCGATTTGTACAATATGTTAAGCTAAAGTACCAAGATGATTTTTTCCAATATAGCATATCTGTTGCTCTTTATACCGCTCATTGCATATGTAGCCTGGTATCTGCTTGTGGGAAAGGGATTGAAGCCTTCAATGAAGGTCTCTACCACACTCCCTTTTGCAGGTAAGGTAAAGAGTTACAAGAACTATCTTGTC
>JAFYWE010000113.1 GCA_017558165.1 Bacteroidaceae bacterium | reverse complement strand
CTGGTGCAAAGGGTGCAGGCATCAAGGCCGCTGTAAAGGGTGCCGGTGCAAAGGCAGCAGGCAGCAAGGCTGACGCAAAGGCAGAGGCTAAGGCTGCAAAGGCCGAGGCAAAAGAGGCCAAGAAGACTGCAAAGAAGATTGCAAAGCAGAACAAGGAGGCCGAGAAGATGCGCGTTAACGCAGCAAAGAAGTAAGCAACTCTCATCCCAACTATAGAAAAAACCAACCAGGCTGGAGGTCCAATGACTTCCAGCCTGATTCATTTATAAACACTTTTATTATATCAACGGCTTGTCCTTCTTATCCTTACACACACAGCAGCTGTTACAACTGCGGTAAGTACACCACCGAGGATATAAGCCAACGTGCGATTCTCCATTCCGCACATCATAGGCGAGATAAAGATGTATGACGAGCACACATAGGTCATAATGACTGCTGGCAGCGCACCTATCAGCACGGGCTTCTTATTGTTCGACAGATACACCGTTATACACCACAATGTAATCACAGCCAATGTCTGGTTACACCATGCGAAATAGCTCCATATTGTTTGGAAAGGCAATGCGAATATTATGAACAGCGCCACGGCGAAGAGTGGCAATGACACCATAACGCGTTTGAGGAGCTTTTTCTGCTCGATGCCGAACATATCGGAAACGATGAGACGTGCACAGCGGAACGCAGTATCACCCGATGTTATGGCACATCCTATGACACCAACGAGCACCATAGCTGTAATCACCGGCCCCATAGTGGTCTCTGTTATCACATTCACCATCTTGGCTGCACTGCCACCATACTGGACAATAGCATCGTTAAGTCCCTCTACTCCACCCCAGAATGCCATTCCGATGGCAGCCCATATAAGGGCCACGATGCTCTCAGCAATCATCGCACCATAGAAGATACTGCGGCTCTGCTTCTCGGAGGTCAGGCAACGTGCCATCATAGGAGACTGGGTCGCGTGGAAACCCGATATGGCACCACAGGCGATTGTGGTGAAGAGCATGGGCACGATAGGGAATTTCACAGGGTCGGCAATCCGGTTCTGTAGTGACGTGAGCTCGGGTATCGTATATGTACCGCTATTGAAAAGCAGCACAAAGAGGATGCTGAATGCCATCACAAGCAACGCAATACCGAAAAGCGGATATATGCGACCTATAAGCTTGTCTATGGGCAACAGCGTAGCAAGCAGATAGTATGCAAGGATTACGCCAAGTACCACTACAAGTTCACAGCTCATATTCCCGAAAGCCACGAATTCGAGCGAGGGAAGCGTAATATTGGATGCAATGAGTTCGGCCGGCTGTGACATGAAAACAGCACCCACAAGAACCATAAGAAACACGGAGAAGACGCGCATGAACAGCCTTGTACCGTTGCCCAGATACTCACCTATGATTTCGGGCAGACTCTTGCCCTTATCCTTCAAGGATATCACTCCTGCCACAAAATCGTGCATTGCACCCATGAATATACCGCCAAGGGTAATCCACAGGAAGGCTACAGGGCCATATGCAGCACCCAACAGCGCACCGAAGATGGGGCCGAGACCGGCGATATTCAGCAACTGGATGAGGAACACCTTCCAGCGTGGCATAGGAATGTAATCCACACCGTCGTACATTGTCTGCGACGGTACGGGGTTTGAGGCATCGACGCCACATACTTTCTCAAGATATCGGCCATAGGTGAAATAGGCCGTTATAAGTGCCGTAAGGCACAGAAGAAATGTTATCATAGCAATGTTTATTTCATTATTTTTCCGTCAACTATCCTTATCTTCTCCTCATCGCAGAGCGCACGCAGCAGCACCTTGCGCTCGTTATCGGTAAGCCCCAAGGCCGCGAGTTCATCAAGCGAGTGCGGCTTGCCGTCGGAGAGTAACTGCATCACTGCCTCTTCCTTCCCGGGCATCCGCGGTGGCTTGCCTGCGGCACGCCTTTGCACGCAGACATCGCAACGACGGCAGTCGTCACTGCCCCTCTCGCCGAAATACTCCAGCAGCAACCTGCTACGGCACTTGTCGTCGCTTACTGCATAGTTTATGACGGACTTGAGGCGCTCGCCGAAGATTGCCTTGCGCTCGTCGTAGACCTCGCGTGCAAAGCGCAGCTCGCTACCCAGCACGCGATGACGGGTAAAGGTTATTATAGGGCACTTCTTTGAGGGTGCATACTGCACAAGGCCACGGCTCACGAGCGACACGAATATCTCGTACATGCGGTGGCGCGACAGCTTTGTCACACGCGAGAGGTAACGCTCATCAATGAAGACATAGTCGGTAAAGAGACCGCTGTAGTTACGAAGGAGAGCGTTGATGAGCAGCTCATAATCGGGCGGAAGACCACGGAAACGGTAAAGGGCATCCTTGCCCACGATGAAGCGCACGCGCGATGCGTACTCCATCTCCTCGACATACTCAAGGTAGCCCATTCGGGTGAGTATCTTCAAGGCGCTGTCTGTCTGCAATGTAGGGCGATGGTAGTCCTTGCAGAAATCGCCCAGAGAGAACTCATAGGTACAGTTGAGACCGTCACCCAGAGCCATGCTGTAGTAGTAGCATATCTCGTCATATATCTCACGGATAAACTCCTGTGACGGGTAGTTGTCGGCAAGACGGCGTGCCACAACCTGCCTGTCGACACGGCTGAACAACGTAACCGCGTATGCATCGTTTCCGTCACGACCGGCACGGCCGGCCTCCTGGAAATAAGCCTCGATGGAACTCGGCAGGTCAATGTGCACGACCAGGCGCACATCGGGCTTGTCGATACCCATTCCGAACGCGTTGGTAGAGACCATGACGCGCGCCCTGCCGCTCTTCCAAGCCTCTTCCTTGGCATCCTTGCTCTCGGGCGAAAGGCCAGCGTGGTAGTATTCGGCCGTAACACCGTTTGCAAGCAGAATGTCACACACCTCCTTTGTCTTCTTTCGGTTGAGGGTGTATACTATGGCCGAACCGCCGATGCGGTCAAGGATATGCAACAGTTCCTGTGGCTTATTCTCGGTATGGCGCACGACATATACAAGGTTCTTGCGGGCAAAACTCATGCTGAAGCAGTTCTCCTGTGCAAAGCCCAGCTGTTGCTGTATGTCCTTCACCACCTCGGGCGTTGCCGTTGCCGTGAGCGCAAGCACGGGCACACTGGGGAAAATCTCACGCAACTGCTTTACCTCGCGGTATGCAGGGCGGAAATCATGACCCCACTGCGAGATACAGTGAGCCTCATCGACCGTGACCATGGACACCTTGACACGCTGTATTTTCTTAAGGAAAAGTTCCGATGACAATCGCTCGGGTGAGACGTAAAGGAACTTGTAGTCGCCGAAGATGCAGTTCTCGAGTGCCTTTACAATATCACTGCTACGCATACCCGAATAGATTGCAGTCGCCTTGATGCCACGGCTACGCAGGTTAGCAACCTGATCCTTCATCAATGCGATAAGTGGCGTTACCACAATGCACAGGCCCTCCTTGGCAAGTGCCGGCACCTGGAAGGCGATACTCTTGCCACCACCAGTAGGCATAAGGCCGAGCGTGTCACGCCCGGCCCCAATGCTCTCGATGATCTCGCGCTGTATTCCGCGGAAATCGTCGTACCCCCAATAATGTTTCAGTATCTCATTATATGTCATTATCGGGTCACCTTCGTATGTATGCTTTCAATCTGCAGCTGAACCTCGCCATGCTTGTAGGTGTTATCCTCGAGGGTGTAGCAGATATCGAATGATTGTTTTGACTTTATGTATTTTGCCTGACGGCTCTGCCCGAAGGCGATGCCGATGAGTATGGTATTCGACTTGTTGTCGACAAGCTCAAGCTTTATATGCTCCTGACGACGGCCCACTACCTTGCTCGTACCGTAGTCACAGACGTTATGCGTACAGAATATCGGCTTGGGATTATCGGGACCGTGAGGCGCGAACTTCTTGAGGTCATTGAAGAACTTGCGCGTTATCTGGTGGAAATCGATCTCGGCATCGAT